>JANQAC010000001.1:2100000-2264918 GCA_024707255.1 Asticcacaulis sp.
AAGGGTTCTCTGCTCACAGAATAAATGGCGCCGGTATCAACGACCCTCGCAACGGTCTCTTGTTGCGCTATTTCGAGTATGTGCGGGTACTGCGACCAGCTTTTTTTTCTTGTTGAGAACGTTCCCGGCCTTCTGTGGGCTCGGCATGCAACGTTCGTTGAAGCATTCTATGCCCTCGCTCGCGCAGCAGATTACGAAGTTCTAGAGCCGCAGGTGATCAATGCGCGGGACTTCGGCGTCCCGCAAAACCGGAAACGGGTATTTTTACTGGGATACGATCGTAAACGTGTTAGCGATGTCGCATCTTGGCCGCCACTTCCGACGCACTTCGGTCATGGCGCCGAAAATGCTTTGGCTTCGTGGATTCCCGCGTCTGCGGTCTTCGATCGCGCGACGATGCCAGGTGACCCCAATGACGTTCACATGAAGCACGGCCCGGAATTGGTAGAAGCATTCGCCAATACGCCGATTAATGGCGGTTCGCGCCGTGAGTCGGGTCGAGTTCTGCCTTGTCACGAAGGGCACGTGGGCCACCATGACGTGTACGGTAGAATCGACCCATCGGCACCCGCTCCGACCATGACGACCGCTTGCATAAACCCATCCAAGGGCCGCTTCGTTCACCCGACCCAGAACCATGGCATCACGTTGAGGCAGGCAGCGAGGATTCAGTCGTTCCCCGACTGGTTCAACTTTGAAGGCGGCCTCATGGCTGGCGGCGTGCAGGTCGGGAACGCGGTGCCGGTGAGACTTGCTGCGGCCCTCCTAACGCCCATTAAAGACGCAGTATTGTCCTTGCGAGCCGCGGAGAAAGCCGCGAAGGCGGCCTGATGGAAGGCCTTGCGTTCCAGACCCGCGCGCGGACGATCGATCACCTCGGTCGTGGCCAAATAGCGGACGCGCCCACCGCGATCAGCGAACTTTGGAAGAATGCGTACGATGCCTATGCTAAAGACGTGTCTCTGCATATCTTCGACGGGGAGCCCGATGTCGCGGCTATTTTCGACGATGGCATCGGCATGAACAGAACTGATGTCGTCGACCGCTGGCTCGTGATCGGGACCGAAAGCAAAATCGAGACTTTCGAGGTCCAAGCCACCGAGACCTTTGGGCTGCCGATCCGGGTTCGACAGGGCGAAAAAGGTATCGGACGACTATCGGTCGCGTTCCTGGCGCCGATTACCGTACTTGTATCCAAGAAGCAGAATGAGGATTTCATCGCCGTAGTCGTCGATTGGCGTCTGTTCGAAAACCCGTTCATATCTTTGGACGACATCCGCTTGCCGGTTGAGACCTTCGAATCACCAGACGAGCTGGCCGATGGCCTCCCGAAAATGGTCGACGTATTGCGGGCAAATTTGGGCGACGAGAAAACAGAGCGTGGCGTACGCCTGTCTGAGGGCTGGGCTAGATATTCCAACTATGAAAAGCGACAAAACGCCCCAGTAACCGAGCAGGCTATACGGCAATCTTGGGCCGCGATGCCGGTCACGCGCCGCCACTTAGAAGAGTGGCAGGTGTACTTGGGCTTGGCGGAGCATGGGACCGCCATGTTCATGTCTGAGCTGAACCACGAACTCGGCGTCTGGGTTCGCCCTTCAGAAACGGGCGAGGAGGTCGACGAGGTCAAGGAAAAGCTGCGCCAGACGCTTACCGGATTCACCGACCCTTATTCGGCGAACCGCCCCGAGTTCACATACGAAGTGTTCGTCCATAAGCGCGAAGACAACAATCGCCTTATCGGCACAGCCGACGTCTTCGGCCGTGATCGCCTTGTGGATTTGGAACATTATATCGACGGCGAATTCGACGAGCGAGGAACCTTCACCGGCAGGATAGTGGCCTTTGGGCAGGATCTCGGACTCCGCAGCTATACTCCGATCCGACCTGTGCAGGCAAAGGGCAAAGACAGACTGGGGCGTTTCGCCTTCACGATCGGGACATACGAAGTGGACGAACGCAGGTCGACCCATTCCGAACTGGAGCACGCGAATCTGATGCAGCAAGCCGATCGTTTTGGGGGCGTTTTCATTTACCGAGATTCGTTGCGGGTCATGCCGTATGGCCGTCCGGACGCCGATTTCCTCGGTCTGGAGGAACGCCGCGGCAAGCACGCTGGCCGTGAATTTTGGGCGCATCGGCGTAGCTTCGGCCGGATCGCGGTGACGCGGCAGGCGAACCCCACGCTCAAAGACAAGGCCGGCCGCGAAGGGCTGGTAGACAATCGAGCCTTCCGGGAAATGCGGATACTTGTCGTGGAATTTTTGCGCGACGCCGCGCGTAAGTATTTCGGCACCGATGCGCCGCTCCGGCAAGAGCTTATGCCCGGCATCATGGAGCGGAAGGCGCTTCAAAAGGCCGCTGCCGATAAGGCAAGAACTCGCCGAAAAAAAATCTACGTGAGTTCTTGAGGGACCAAGCTCCGCCGTTGGTCGATGCGTTGGCCCGCGTGGATTCGTTGATAGCGTTGGCCAAGGACACGCTCCAGAAAAAAGATCGGGTACAGGCCACCGTGCTCGCCTCGCGGGCGCACCAAATCCGAGCCGTTAGCGAAGAATTGCGCCCGCCGGTCCCTTCTTCAAGGTTGGGAGACCTTGAAGAGCGCTGGAGAGAATATCGCGACGACTATCAAATGCTATTGGACAAGCTTCAAGAGCTGACGAACGTGTCGTCGCAAGTCGACGCCGCGCTTAAGGGCGAAGAGCCGAAGACGGTGTTCGCCGAGCGGTTCGCCGAACAAGAAGGCGAACTTCAACGTCAACTCAGCCGGTATACGACCTTGATCGATGCCAAGCTCGCCGAAGTACGCGCCCTTTGGCACAAGAATGCCTTGGACGACGCCTCGCTGCTTAAATCGCGCGCCGGATATTTGCTTGATGGTGAAATCAACACGGCGAATCTGTTGGCATATTTGAACATTGTCGAGGCAAACCGGGCGGAGCTTGCCGAAGGTTTCACCGATCGATATCGTTCATTCCTAAATACTCTGGAACAGTTGCTAGAGGGCATCGACCTCGAAGGTGCCTATGCTATCACCGAAGACGACCGGGCGGAACTGGAAGAGCAACTGAAGGACATTAGGTCGATCGCACAGGTCGGTATTACCGTCGAAATCATCGGACATGAGTTCGAGACTCTGGAAACCGAAGTTCGGCGCAATCTCAACAAACTAACCGCAGACGTGCAGGCCAGCGAACCCTTCAAAAGGGCGATGCGCGCGCACCTAGCACTGGCGGATCGGATTCGGTTCCTAGCGCCAATGAAGATTGGTGGTTATCGCGCGCGCGAACAAATCACCGGACGGCAATTGGCGGACTACGTCGAAGACTTCTTCGGACAGACTTTCGCCGATCAGCGCATCGAATTCGTCGCTACTGCAGAATTCCGCAAAATCATTATCCGCGACATTCCGTCTCGTATCTATCCCGTCTTCATAAACCTCGTGAACAACGCGATCTATTGGTGTTCACAGGTTGCGGACCGCAAAATCACGATTGATTTCAGGGATGGCCTGGTCGTCATTGCCGATAGCGGTCCTGGCGTCGATCCGGAAGACGTGCCGCGATTATTCGAGATTTTCTTTTCAAGAAGGCGGTCCGGCCGAGGCGTCGGCCTTTACTTGTCCAAAACGAATCTGTCCGTAGCCGGACATAAAATACGCTACGCGATGACGGGCGACCCGCATGTGTTGAGCGGCGCCAACTTCATCATCGAATTCAAAGGGGTGGAATAATGGCCGACGGTGCGTACGAACAGGCGGTAAGGGACACGTTCGAGCTGAAGCCGTTGAGAACGGTCCTGATGATCGACGACCAATTCCCAACCTATTCCGATCTGATGGCGGGCGACGACGGCTCTGACAAGTTCAAGCAAAAGGACACAGCACTTGCCCTCTACAAGGATTTTCGTCGTCTCCATATGATTTGCGATGTCGAAAACGATGTCTCTGACGTCGAAGCTGATCACTTACGCAAAAGCGATCTGGTGATCCTGGACTACAACTTAGGGCCGGACCAGAGCAACGAGCGCTCCATCAGCTTGCTGCGGTCGTTGTCGGCGTCCAAACATTTCAACACTGTCGTCGTGTACACGGCGGAACCGGATCAGGACAAAGTCTGGCTGGAGATCATTGCGAGCTTGACCGGGCATTGGAACACATACCCGGACACACTACAGGGCGAGGCCTTGGAGCATTGGACACGCTTGTCCGACGAAGGAAGTTTGCCGGCTGCGACGCGCCAAGCGACCATGGCGTTTGCGATGCGGCGCGAAATGGACGACGTCGTTGCGGCGGAAAAGAAAAGCGCTCGCAAGGAACTGAACGACCTCGGTGTTCCCGTTGCGGTCCAAGAAGAAATTCTAAGGGCGATGATCCATGTAGCGATATCTGAGAGTGCGGGCGGCCATGCCGGCCAGGCCAAGAGGAAGGCCGTCGGCGGGTATAGAAGCGGCGTTCGGTGGATTCAGGCGCATAATTCCTTCATCGCGATATTGCAAAAGCAGGCTCTCAGCGAGGATGTGCCGGCAGAAGATCCTGCAGGTATCATGGCCGCGTTGGCCCAAGCGTTGCTATCGTGGCGGCCGAGCCTGTTTCAAATCTTGATTTCAGAAATCCAGAATGTCCTTGAGTCTGATGCTTTGGCGACCGAAGAACTGCATCTGGGAGACCCGGAGATTCAAACGGCGCTTTGGTATTACCTTCTCCAATCGCTGGGACCGCTGGACCTTAGCGCCGATCCAGACGTCACAGTGCCGTTGATGAGCGTCATCGACAAGATCGTGGACGGCATTAAGAAACGCCTCTCCTCCGACAGAGAACTGCTCCGACTTGCGAGCGACGCCCTAGTCGGCGAATTGCGCGATTCCCAGTGGACGCCCGCGACCTGGCCCGCACCTGGAACCGCCGCAATGCTCAAAGCGGCTACCGAGTTTGCCCGTACCCCCATAAAGGTAAAGAAGCCAGATGTACTTTTCAGGCTGAACAATTTCTTCTCGACGGAAAAATTCCGGCGATCGCACATAACGACCGGGACGGTGTTTACGGATTCCCACGCCAACACTTTCTGGGTTGCCGCGTCGCCCGCGTGCGACTTGGTTGCGCGTGCGCCGAGCGCCCAACAATTGTGGAGCCATGCCCTTCATCCCATAACCGCGGTAGTTGCGATTCGGCTGATAGGCGAACCGAACCTCGACGACGCTTTGAAGGTGGCGGCACACGGTCGACATGTGTTTCTCGACATCGATGGCAAGAAAATGGCGTTCGCACTGTTCAACGACGATAAGCAGCCCATTTACGAATTCATATTTGCCTCGAATGCAGGGAACGTCCGCGAAGCGGACGGCGCGACTGTGTTTCGGGCGGCGCGTCTACTGTCGCGGGCGGAAAGAGCAAAAGCTGCGGAGGCCGCTGCCGCGCGCGGTACTGCCGGTGGTGCATTCGATCAGAGCGAACCGGCAGCTGAAGCAGCGATCGATGCGCTACCACAGGCCGAGGCCGTCGTTCGGGCCAATCCAGAAGATGATCGCGAATTAATTTATGAGAACTTCACTGTAGTCGACCAACTCAGAGGTCTCAACGCGACCCATATTCTTCAGATCGCCGGGCAGCACTTGTCCCGCGTTGGCCTCGACTTTATGAAGATGCCTTCGAACTGATCCGCCCAGTCGATGACTTTCATTGATACTTCCTGAACTAAGATGCCAGCGGCCTGCGGGATTGAGCTGGCCCTTATGAACTCTTGGTACTCCTAATTCAGCGTTCCTGGCTGGACACTTTTCCAAAGCTCAAGCGCCAAGTAATTAACAGGATATGCAGGTAACAGATGCGCCCTATGGAACAGGCTAACTTATTTTCGTCGATCATAGGAAGGGCAAAGGCGGGTGAATTGGGCGATGACGATATTGCGGACATCGCCGTTGCTCTTGCAAAAGTCCGGTGAATTGATGCCGTCTTGGGGGAAGCCTACGGCCGACTTGGCATCGACCGGGGGGCCCAGTTCTTTATCGACTCTGATCTGTCCCTTATTTCTTCGCGCAATGGGATATATCGTTCCCAAATTGGGGGTTCCCGGTAGGCCGGCGGGAGGACTGGATGTTTTAGTGCAAATTCCGGGCTATCGGACATCGCTTTCTGGAAAGCAAGTTGCCGCGGTCATCGAGGCCTGCGGATACGCGCATTTTGAGGCTAAAACCATTGCGCCGATGGATAACGAATTTTTTCATTACAGGCAACAAAACGATGCACAGGCAATCCCGGCACTTGTAATAGCCAGCTTACTTTCAAAAAAAATATCGGTCTCTGTCGAAAGAGCTGGCCTAGACGTTCGCGTTTCAGATTGTGGAAATTTTGGGAAAAATTTTGACGATGCGGCCGCTAATGCGAAGAGATTCGTTCGAGTTGCTGAAATTTTAGGCTTAACAGCGACATGCGTTTTGACTGACGGCGGCTATGCATATCAGCCATATTTGGGGCGAAAGGAATCGTTGCTTGCGCTCAACCGCGTAATTACCGGCAGCGCCTGTAAATGGCTAACTCGACACGCCGACCAATGCAAAGACCTCGCGGCGGCGGTTGCGGGTGAAAGGAGCGTTGGTCCCGGCGAAATTGCCAAAGTCTTTGATGAAAATATTGTGGCGCAGGGGGGATCTAAAGAAGCGCTGCAGGATCTGCTGGAGAAATTGGTAGTCGACCACCGGATCATGGTAAATGCCCGGCAAAATGGCTATGTGCGCTACGATTTGGGCCGATTAAGGGCTGCGATGGTAAAATATCAAAACAGGCCCCACCTCACTTCAAAATACTCCGATCCAGTTGGAATCATACTAAAGTCGGAAGATGGAGAGTATGTCGAATTGGGGCAACCAATATTGTCCATTCGCAATGACTTCGATGACGCCGAGCTAGTATTGGATGTCGAGGCCTGTATTACTTTTTTCG
Organism: Asticcacaulis sp.; assembly: GCA_024707255.1. Taxonomy (NCBI): domain Bacteria; kingdom Pseudomonadati; phylum Pseudomonadota; class Alphaproteobacteria; order Caulobacterales; family Caulobacteraceae; genus Asticcacaulis; species Asticcacaulis sp. The sequence goes on from JANQAC010000001.1 coordinate 2,106,938, forward strand.
CAGTTTCCCGCCGGAAAGCGGCATGAGGATATATATGTCTAGGTATTGCTGTTTTTTGTGCCCAAAGCCTGATTTTTCCGAAAAAGATATTCATGATTTATGTCCTGATTGTGGAAATAAATATGGCTTTCCACTGGAAAGACTTCCTACGTCTATTGGCCAATATAAAATTTTGGCGTCGCTCCAGCGTGGCTTTTACGGAGCTACATACGTTGCCGAAAAAAATAGGGCCTTTGAAAAATAAATTCGTGCTGAAGCTCATCCCTGTAAAAATGTATGAGATATTTGGCAAAAGTTTTGAGAGCGAATGTACATCGCATAGCGAAGTGGCTGAGAATGCTGAACACGTCGTTAGAATTATCGATATGTTCGATGCTTCGGTCGATTTCGAAGGTTTATTAGTTCTGTGTCATGTGGCAGTGCTTGAGTATATTGAGGGCAAAATGCTCGGGGATTACATCCGGGGATCAGTACCACTCTCAGCGGCGGCTGCGGCGCAAATATCGGCGGATTTGTTTCGCATTAAGGGGGAGCTTGAGCAACATCTAAGTAATCATAATGACCTGCACGCCGATAACATTATGATCGAGCAATTGTCCCGTGGCAGATATAGGCAGGGGGCAATGGATCCGACTATTCGCGCCGTTGCGATTGATTTGGGATCATTGGGTGGAGACCGGCGTTCCGATGATACCCATTTTGGTGATTTGCACTGGATTGGAGTGCACATCCAAAAAATGGTGGAACGCCTGCTATCAAATTTGGATTCTATTACCGATCTCGATGCACGAATTTCGCATGCACTCCAGTTAATTGCCAGCGCGATCTCTCCCAAGGCTGAACATCAGCGTACGCCGGCCGCTGCGGATTTCATAAAGCTTATCGAAGCGGAATACTTTAAGACTTCTGAGCCTTGGCGACCATGGCGAGAGCAATTAAAGCTACGTACATTCGGCGCCTCATATAACGCTCAGACTCTCGACGCGTGGCATGTTCCGCAGCTTCTCGTCGATCCGGATGGGGCCTGGCTTGCCAGGATCAGTGCCCCTGGCCCGCTGATCGTTACCGGGATGCGCGGGTGCGGCAAGACGCTTCTGCTTAGGGCTATGCAATTCCACGCACGTGCGGCACGGCAATCGGACGAACAGGATGCGGCGGTTTTAACCCGCGTGAAACGGGACAATTATGTGGGATTGTTCGTCTCGGCACAACGTCTTTTAAGTATTGAGACTGCCGGAGATCCAGAGCATAAGAATTCTTTTGCCAGATTATTCGTTGCTTACGGCCTGGAAGCTGCACGTGCGCTTGCTCATTTGTCTGATCTTGATTCCTCTTATGTTCCGGACGGCGGATATATCGCCATTGCTGACGCGATAGTGGAAAATTTAAGTCCTAGGCCGGAGGTTCCGGAAATATTAACTATTGAACAACTTGAAAGATATCTAATAAAGTTAGTAATACTTGTTGGGCGGTCGGATGACACGACGGAATTGGCTTCGCATCCGGGTAATGCCTTTCCGCAGTTGGCTGACGCGATTAGAAAGTCATCAGCTTTATGGTCTGATGCTCAGATACTTTTTCTACTTGATGATGTTTCCACCAGATATATTGCTGCCGACCGAATCGAAGTGCTGCTATCGGCGCTTATATTCCAAAATCCACTATGTGCTTTTAAGATAACGTCCGAGGCGCAGACAATATTTTTGAGCTTAAAATCACCGGGGCAGGTAAACCCTGCCGCTGCCGCTCGTGATTTCGAGACGTTTGATCTGGGAGCGGATGTCCATGGGCGTCTGCGAGATCATCATGTCGGTAAGCGTTTTGTCGAAGATATTTTGAATATGAGGGCGAAATTTTACGCGAGCCATCCAAAGGCAAAGCCCTCGCAAATATTGGGAGACCTTTCGTACGAGGACATAGCGAGAACTATTGCGCTGACATCCAAGGCATCGGGAGATCGGAAAACTGTTTATCATGGCATCACTGCATTAACGGGGATGTGCGTAGGCGATATTGGCAGTGTTATCAGTTTATATGAGGACATGCTCAATCGGGCGGAAGGCAAGTTTCCGATTTCGGCAAAGGTTCAATCGGACGCCTTTCAGGATTTTTGTTCTCGACATCTATACCTCTTGGACCGTCGCGGAAGTCATTTGAAGGATTTTGCGAAAGCGTTCGCTGAGGCGGCTCACGAACTTCTAGTTCAATCGGCGCGAAAGAAAACGGCTTCTAAGCCTCGTCTCCGCCAATATGCTTCCATTTACGTCAGAGTGACGACTGGCGATTTTTCAGAGCAGATGAAAATTCTTCGTGAACTGGTCGATGCCGGCGTATTTGTATTTACTGGCGGAGCACCAAGAACTAAGACCCGCGACTCCAATCCGACTCAACAGTTCAAGCTGACCTATCGCAAGATATACGGGCTCGTGAATTTTATCGGTCTGGCAGAGCGCGATAGATTTGAGCTGTCTGGCGCGGATTTGGAGGAGTGGTTGCGGGCGCCTACAACGGGCAAAGCAATTCTTATGAGAAACCTCAATAATGATCCAGATGACGACATGGGAGAAGAGCCGGGAGATATCGGAACGGATTTGACTGCGAAATCGGGCAAACGACAGGCGAGTGAGCAGCCATTTCTGGAATTTTTCGAAATTTCAAATGAGAAAATCATGGACGCGACACCGGCGGATCGGGTCTCGTTAAGTGGTGCTCATCTGCCTTTGCCCACCATTTCTTCGCAATCGCTTGATGATACAGCAGGCCAAAAAATCGAAACCTTAGTCATAGGCCTTGGTTTTGAAGATAGAGCATTTGCTTCTGTTGATAGGATTCTCGCAACGAGCAAGCCAAATCGGATTTTGGCCATATCATACAAAGTCGAGGGGAAGACGAAGGAAATTGTTGATTTAATAAAAAAACGTAAAGTCCCACTTGATATAATCACGTACGAAAATGCAATAAAGCATGAATTCCCTCGGTTGGGTGAGAATGTTTATGTAGATATAACCGCACTAGCGAAGCCAGCATTATTCGGGTTTGTCAGATCTTCACTCAGGGAATCTCGAAAAATTTGTATCATATATACCGAAGCGGACCGTTATTACCCCTTGGACGACGAGTTGGTTCCCATTTTGGAGGCCGAGGAGAAGGCAAATCATCACGAGCTTCTTCAGTCATTGAAAAATGTTTTGATGGGGGAGGTCGGCCCCTACAAGCTAATGCCGCTTTTGAAAACTGAGTCCGACGGTACGCGCATGAGAAGTTTGTGTGCGTTCGCCTCCTCTAAGCATGAGCGGCTGCTCCACCTCGCCGAGGTAGGAGATTATGACCAAATGGATATATTAGTAGATAACGGAGTTTCACCGCGCACTAGAATCGCTCAACTGGTGGCAGAGGTAGCGGCTCGTGAAAATCCAAACGCGACAGTTTCGAAATACCCATTTAATGACTTGTCGGGGCACCTTGAAGCACTTACCCGTCGCTATGAAAATTGGTTTCTGCGAGATGGTCTCAATTTTGAAGTCGGACTGACGGGTAACAAAATACAGGCCGTTGCGGCGGCAACGTTGAGTGCGGCTTTCCATCTTAATCAAGTTTGGTATGTCGCCCCGGAACAATTCGACTCTCAACGGTTCACGACTGGCGCAGGCGTTACACATTGCTTTACCATCGAATTGGCGCAAAGCGGTCAATAAGATTTAAGAGTGGTTTTGCGAGAGCAGATTTTTAAAAACTAAGCGCTGTTTTTCATATTCCGTCTAAGCGCGGGTCTGCTAAGGGCTGCGGTAAGTTGTATGGACGCGGGCTTTGGCTGCACATGTAAGGTATTTTCTGCATCTGACCCTACTTGGTTGTCCTAAATGAGCGGCATTTCTTCGTTATGATGATACACCTCGACAATTTGAGAGTGCTTGATCCGAAACTGGCTACGTCTTTTCATTGTCGGGTGCTCTGACGATGCGTTCTCTATTTTGACGGCGGGGTCGTAATAGATTTTTCCTTCGGCAAGAGCCCTCATAAACAAGATGAAATCGGTTTGCTCGCATAGAAGCGCCTTGGCACCAAAGGCATATTCCGGTGGAGGTTCGCGGAAAAGGCAGGGCAGATACGCGGCTTGGGCGTGCTTTCGGTTCCAATGCTGCATAATACCCTTGAAGCTCCAGGATGCTGCTGTCTCGTCATTGCGTGAAATGAGATTGATGCTCCCGTCCATGTCTGTAATCTTGCCGGTCTGTACGTCGTAGCCGTCGAGGGTCATTTTCAGGCCCGTGTCAGCGTGGAAGTCTTTGTCGCACGTGTAGATACCGCCGAAATTAAACCGATCAGCCTTGCCGCTCTTGTCGGCATATCCAAACCGGCGCAGAAATTCTGCCACACCTTCGTCTTTGTAGGTGCCCCCATTTGGCTCGGGCGTCATAAGTGTCACGGGGGTCTTGGCGCGATAAGTCTGAAAATCGGTGACACTGTATTGTTTGATTTCCCATCCCATGAAATCAGGTTCCGAGTAACCGTTGGGCGATATGCCAAGTTCAGCTTCCAGAGTATAGCCACCGGCATTCCTGGCCGCGTAGGGCAGCTTTTTGCCGTCTCTGCTTAATTTCTGCGATGCAATCCATTTGAGCGCGTGTATCCGTCGAAGCTCGGCCAGCAATATCGATTTTGGATTTTGTGTGACGTCCGCGCTTGCTGGCAGTTCCAGAAAGACGCCAAGGCTTTCCCACTGGCGGCTGTTGAGTTCCACGGCTACTGGGCTGTCGGCCTTGATGGCAAAGCCAAGAACTTCCCGCCGGGCTGTCACGCCAATGAATAGAATACGGCCGGGGTCGCGGATGCGCATGATTTCATTTGGCGCCTGCTTGCAGCGCTTTAAAAAGCCCGACATCCGGACTTCAGGATACTTAGGATACAGGATGAGCTGGGCCTCGGGGGCAGGGTGCTTTCCATCCTGATCCACCCAGAAGAAATTCAGGCTCGCTTTGCCGCGGTCGCGAACACTTCCTGCGGCTTCTTCGCTATCTGTGTAGATGTCGTTGTGTGGTATAATGTTGAGGGCTGAAAAGTCGCCACCGAGGTAGACCTGGTTCTTAGAATTGTCGTTTGGCGACAGTTTCTTCGCATATATTCTCGTCGCTCCATGGTGGAGCATGAGGCCCAAAAGCTGGGAAAGTGAATCAACCAAGATCTGAGCCCCGGATATTTATTGAATCGTTTCCGAACCTTAGCCATTCAGCCAGAAGCTGTACAGCTTTCTGATCTGCAAGTCGGGTGCGGCCTTTCAACGCGCATTCCCATACCGTCGCGACGCGCCAGCCCATGTCCGACAGCGAGCGCAGGTTTCGCACGTCGTTTTCTGCGTTGCGGCCAATCTTTGCACGCCAGAATTCCTGACGCGTGCCTGGCCATTTGAACATATGGCAATCGTGCAAATGCCAGAAGCAGCCATTAACGAAGACGACAGCGCGATACCTGGGAAACACCAGATCGGGCTTGCCTGGCAAGCTTCTGTCATGAAGTTTGTATCTGAACCCGAGGCTGTGGAGGGCCTTGCGAATTTGCAGTTCCGGTTTGGTGTCATGACCTTTGATCGCGGCCATGTTACGGCTGCGCGTTCCGATGTCATGAACGTCAGTCAATTTCAGACAGCCTCTTTGTACTGCTGCTGTTGGGCGCTCAGCAGAGCCTGGATGTGAGGCTGCATAATACGCGCGACCTCGCAAAAGACCGGCACGGCTACTGAGTTCCCGAATTGCTTGTACGCCTGGGTGTCGGACACGGGGATGCGGAAGTCATCGCTATAACCCATCAGTCGGGCGCATTCACGAGGCGTCAGGCGCCTTGGATTTTTGCCGGCTCCCCGATCAATCAGTATTTCCGACCCGTCCTTGTAGTAGCGAGCGGAGAGTGTGCGGGCGACATCATCGCGGCCGACCAGCCCGAAACCAAATCCATTGCCGGCGGCCTTGTGCTTCGCGGCATACCCCTGCAGGTATGCCCAAAGCTTGTCAGTGAGCGTGTACTTATCGTTCACCCCGGCCGCAGGGCCAGTCGTGTAGGGTTCTTCCGTATCTTCCGTCGCATCTTCCGGGTGAAGAATACCGCCCAACCGCTGCGTGCTTTTGGAAGGCAGGTTCAGATCGTCCCAGTCAAAGGGCACATTCTCTCTGAAACCCACGATGACAATCCGTTCGCGATGTTGGGGGACAAAGTGATTGGCATCGATGACCTTGTGCCAGACATGATACCCCAACTCTTCACGGAGGGTCTTCATGATGACCTCGAAAGTACGCCCTTTGTCATGGCTCTTCAGGTTTTTGACATTCTCAAGCATAAAGGCGGCGGGGCGCTTGTCGTTCAGGATACGTGCAACGTCGAAGAACAGGGTGCCCTGCGCTTCGTCAAGAAAGCCGTGGCTGCGACCTAATGAGTTCTTCTTGGAGACGCCGGCTATTGAAAAAGGCTGGCATGGGAAGCCGGCGATCAGAACATCATGATCCGGAATCTCCGCCGTCTGAATTTGCGTGATGTCCCCATTTATTGGGTGATTGTCCCGAAAATTGGTTGCGTAAGTATGTTGAGCATATTTGTTCCACTCTGACGTAAATACACAATGGCCGCCAATTGAGTCGAAGCCTCTGCGAAGTCCGCCGATTCCGGCAAACAAATCGATGAACGTGAAGCGGCTATTAAGTGCTGTAACGTTCGAAGGACTCTGGATCATGCTCTTCAGAAGGGTCAGTACGCCCTCGCGTGGTGGCTGTTCGCCTTTCTCCCAGCGATAGACTTGTCTGGGGCTATATCCCAGCTTTTCAGCGAGTGCTTCGATCGTTATGCCCGCCTGAATCCGGAGAGAAGAGAAGTCCTGATTTTGCATTGAGCACCTTGTCGCTGGGAATAATTTTGACACGGTGTCGTTATTTGCCCCAGATATCAAGCGTGATTTCACCTTGCGAACGAAAAATATTCCTGTTCTGTTCCGCATCACCGGCAAACAGAAGACGTGTCTGCCCAGCCATCGATAGGCGAGGTTTGGATGCGAGAAACTGACAGAATGAATCGGGTGCGCCATTTGCACACGTCCGGGGACGAGGTACAAAAAGTAAGAAGAAAGGGGATTTGTGGCCTGGTCTCCTTATCGTGGCTATGGTATTGTTCAGACGGTAATCTTGCCAATTGAACTGCCGGGTTTGCGCGGTATTCAGGCTAATGAAATCTACTTCAAAGGTGTTGATATGAGTGTTTCAGTAGACATCGCGGATCGTCTTTACGACTACACCGATGAAGAAAAGGCTGCGGAAGCCGTGTCGGCGTTTCAGGTCGAGAATGGTCTAAGCGACGAAGAGATTGTTGCCCTTTGGGATGCGGAAGCGGACCCAAGGAGAGGCGAGCTTGAGCGACGCATTTTCGATGCCGTGGACGCAAATGGCAGTGCCCGACGGGCGCAGGAATCGGTGCCCGGCGGCGTCGCCCTATTTGTCGAAGCCGCGTAACGGCGGTGCCCTTGTTCGGCTGAAGTTAGTTGTCACCGGATGGACGCTCCCGCAGGATATAGTGGCCGTTTCGCTTAGCGCCGCGGTAACTCACCAGTTTGCGGTTTTGTAACCCGGCGATGTCGCGCCGGGCTGTCCGAATATTGATATCCCATTTATCCGCAATGCTCACGGCATCGGTGCGAGGCGCCTGTCTCAGTTCTGATAGAAACCAGGTCTGTCGAGCGTTGAGTGAGTTTATTGTGACATTTATTGTGCCATCCGCGACGACGGGTTTATGTGCATTCGGTTCGTCCTGAAAAGCCGCCTTTTCGGGAGTCCTTTTGGGGGAAAGAGTTGAAACGCATCCCAAAGATCCTCGCCGCCGATCTGCATCAGAACGAGCCGTAAAATGCCCGGAGATGATCTGGCCAGCACAAGTAAGTGTCTGGAAGAAGGGACATTTTTAGCCTGATACCAGTTGGTGACGGTGTTGAGGTTTGCGGTGGTGATATGACCGATCTGCTTGATGGCCGATGCCATATCCCCGAAGTCTTCGCGGAGGGCTTTTGCGACGATTCTGGCAAGCTCACGATCAGAGGAAACGTTTGATTTTGCTCCCAAAACTCGCCCTGTTTTTGCAAGCGACAAGCCGTCCCCTCCCGCGTTAGAAATCCCCGCAGCCTCAGAAGGGGCGGTAACTGCTAACGCCTTCGGGAACGGGATTGATGAGCGTGGGAATGACAATCGGAAGTGACGAAACCTCCAGTCGGAAGCGCGGCGCCATGTACGTCCGCATGTCTACCGATCACCAGAAATACTCGACAGAAAACCAGGCCGATGCGATCCGTGAGTACGCTACCCGGTTTGCGATCGATATCGTCCGGACATATACCGACTCCGGCAAGAGCGGTCTTAGCATTGACGGGCGGGAGGCCTTACAGAGCCTGATTGCTGATGTTCAAAACGGTAGTGCGGATTTTTCCACAATCCTGGTTCTGGACGTCACGCGCTGGGGCAGGTTTCAGGACGCCGACGAGAGCGCCTATTACGAATATATCTGCCGGCGGGCGGGCATCGATGTTCACTATGTTGCAGAGCAGTTCGAGAATGACGGAAGCCCGGTTTCAACGATCGTCAAGGGCGTTAAGCGCGCCATGGCGGGCGAGTATAGCCGCGAGCTGTCCGGAAAAGTTTTTGCCGGTCAGTGCCGCCTCATCGAACTTGGGTTCCGTCAGGGCGGCCCGGCGGGCTTCGGATTGCGACGGGTATTGCTTGACGAGCAACGCAACCCTAAAGGCGAACTGAAACGTGGTGAGCACAAATCGCTGCAAACCGATCGTGTTGTGCTCGTGGCCGGCCCGGAAGATGAGGTTTCAACCGTACAGTGGATATATAAGGCCTTTACCGAGGAGGGGCTTAGGGAATCCGAAATAGCCGCACGCCTCAACCTTCGTACCGTAAAAACCGACCTTGGCCGCAACTGGACGCGGGGCGTCGTCCATGGAATTCTCACCAACGAAAAATATATCGGCAACAATGTTTTCAATCGACGGTCATTCAAGCTGAAGAAACGCCGGGTGGAGAATAGCCCGGAAATGTGGGTTCGCGCCGACGGCGTCTTTGAAGCGATCGTCGAACCGCGCCATTTCTACACAGCACAGGGCATCATTCGCGAGAGAAACCGGAAATTCTCGGACGCAGATATGCTTACAAAGCTCAAGGCTCTCCACGAACGGCAGGGATGGCTGTCCGGAATTCTTATCGATGAAACTGACGATATGCCATCCAGCGCCGTTTATGCGTATCGCTTCGGCGGGCTCACACAAGCTTATAAGCTTATTGGTTACGATCCGGGGCGCGATCTGACCTTCATTGAAGACAACCGCCATATCCGCCAGATGCACCCCGAAATTGTTGCCAATGTCCTAAGTCAGATCGGACAGTTGGGCGGCAAGGTGCGAGTCGATGAAGAAACGGACTTTCTTGTCGTCAACGAAGAGATCAAAGCGTCACTGGTCATCAGCCGTTGTGGGCAGGCGCCGAATGGCAAAAATCGCTGGCAAATCAGGTTCGACGCCGGCCTAATGCCCGACATCACAATTGTTGTTCGGATGGCGGCCAACAACCGGGACGTATTCGACTATTACCTCATCCCGGCGATCGACGTTGAAGACCCAAAAATCCGACTGTCCGATAACAATCACCTCGCGCTCGATGCCTATCGTTTCGATGACCTCGAAGCGTTCTTCCTGATGGCTGAGAGGGCAGACCTGCCGGTGCCGGCATGAGTGGTGCCAAAGGACTGCGCGTGGGCGAGATCGCACGTATCCCCATCGACCGGATCAACATCCTTAATCCGCGGGCGCGCAATCAGAAGATCTTCTTTGATATGGCGACCAATATGACTCAGGTGGGCATGAAGCGTCCCATCATGGTCACAGCATGTCGTTCCGGTGCCACTGACAAGGGCTATGACCTGATCTGTGGTCAGGGGCGTCTCGAAGCCTTCCTCGCCTGTGGTCAAACAGAAATTCCGGCCATGATAATCGATGCGACTGAAGAGCAGGCTCTCATTATGAGCCTGGTCGAAAATCTGGCGCGCCGTCAGCACCGCTCTGCGGACATCCTTCAGGGCGTCGAGATTTTGTCCAGGCAGGGTTATGACGCCGCAGCGATCGGCAGGAAAACGGGCATGTCCACTGACTATGTGGATGGTATTCTCAATCTGATGGCCAAAGGCGAGCAACGACTGCTGACAGCGGTCGAAAGCGGCCAGATACCCATGTACCTAGCCATACGTATCGCGGAAGGACCTGAGGAAGAGCAGCAGGCATTACAGGAAGCCTACGAATCCAATCAGCTACGGGGTAATCGACTGCTTCTTGCGAAGAAGCTCATGGATACCCGCCGAAGACGGGGGAAGGCCTACACCGGCGAGAAACGCACGGGGCGGGAAAAAAGCGAAAAGGCACTATCGGTTCAGGATGTCATGAAGGTGTTCCAGCGCGAACTGGACCGAAAAAGGCTACTGACGAAAAAGGCCGATGTGGCAGCAACCCGGCTTACATTCGTCACCGAGGCATTGCGGGAGCTGACGCAGGATGAGCATTTCTGCACGCTGCTCCGGGCGGAGGGCCTTAGCACCCTGCCAAAGCCATTGGCGGCACTCATGTCGGAGCGAGGTGGCCTGCATGGCTTCTAAGCGGGGAGGCGGACCTAAATTGCCGCAGGTGTCCATCGAAGCCAGTTTCGATGATCGCACGGTGGATATCGATATCGATCAGATCATCATGACAAAGGTTCTGGACCCGAAAGTTTTCAAAAGCCATAAATATAAGCAGATAGTCGCTTCCACCCGCGCGGTCGGTATTATCGAGCCGCCGGCGGTTTTCGTCCGCTGCCGGCATGGCCGGGCGCTATTTTTTGAGGGACGGACATCTTCGCCTTCATGCTCTGAAAGAACTCGGCGAGCAAACCGTGACCTGCCTTGTTGCGTCAGACGACGAAAGCTTCACCTATAACAAACACATCAATCGCATTGCGCCGATCCAGGAACATAAGATGATCCGACGGGCCATCGAGCGCGGAGTATCGGAAGAAAAGTTAGCTGAAGCCCTGAATCTCGATGTTCGGCGCATTATTGAAAAGCGGGACATGCTTGAAGGCATTTGCCCGGAAGCCGTTGAGCTGCTGAAAGACCAGTTCATTGCCCCTAAGACCTTCCCTGTTCTGAGGAAAATGAAACCTGTCAGGCAGATTGAGGCAGTGACCCTGATGAACGACGCAGGCGTCTATACAAAGTCCTATGCAATGGCACTTCTGGCTGCCACGCCCAAGGCTCAGCTTGTCCATCCGGAGCGGCCAAAGAAAATTAAGGGCCTGGACGAGGACCAGATGGGCCGCATGGAAACGGAGATGGACAGCCTTCAACGGGAATACCGGCTGATTGAGGACAGCTACGGAAAGGATGTTCTTCATCTCACCCTTGCGAAGGGCTATCTCGGAACCCTGCTTAACAACGCACGCATCGTCCGGTATCTTTCGCAACACCAGCCGGAAATCCTGCGGCAGTTTCAGCAGGTGGCGGACATGACAAGCCTGAAGCCATCCGCAGACGACCAGGCCTGACCCGTATTCGGTCCGTAATCAGACGATTCTTTAGAAGGTGATTTTCCGAAAATCCCTGCTCGGCAACGCGAATCGACCGACAACTAATTCGATAGACAACCTGTTTCTTCGGCCTTAAGTTGGCTTTGCGTTTCTTTCGCAATTCCGGGGCGGTTAGTAACAAGTCAAGGCAATAAGGAGTGTTGCCATGCCAATACCCCAGTCAGGGCACTATTTCGAAGACTTTGTCGAGTTGACCGGTAGCGTGCATTCGCGTGAGCATTTGTTCGAGATCTTCACCCGAGTCATGATGTTCCATGGTTTCGACCGTCTCAACTTCTCAATAAGGCACGATGACGATATAGCTGAACGTGACCAAGGCTTTGGCATCATAAGCACTTACCCGACAGAATGGCAGGCGCACTATAACGACCGGGATCTGGCAAGAATCGATCCCGTTCTGCGGTGCGCTTCGAGCAGCTTCAGGCCGTTCAGATGGCGCGATCTCGAAAGGCGGATGCCGCTATCAGACAGGCAAGTCAGATTTCTCGGTCAGGCGGAAGCGGCGGGCCTTCGTAACGGCGTTGGCATCCCATTTAGTGGCCCAAGGATGCAAATCGCAGGCGTCGCCCTGGCAACGTCATCGTCGGGGACTGGCCACCTGAAAAATCTCGATCTTCTGGCGGCGTTCTGCAACCAGTTCTACGTGGCATTCAAGCGCCTGGCCGGCCGGCAGCACATACTGCAACCGGCCCTGAGCACACTGTCCCTGCGTGAGGCTGAAATTCTGGTCTGGATCGCCAGAGGTCGCACGGACGATCAGATCGCCTTGCTGCTGGATATCAGCGTCAATACAGTCGATTTTCATGTTCGCAATATATTTCGGAAACTTGACGTCAATTCACGGGTAGCGGCGGTCGCTATAGCGATGAGTTTTGGTATGATTGAACTCTGACACTACGCTTTCGCGTAGTGGTATATGGTTAATTTTTCTGATGATCTTGTATCTCCAGTGCAGGGGACCATCAGATGCTTAAAGCCATATCCTACAAAGATATAACGAAACACGGCAGCTTATTCATCAGTCAGTTTCAGCTCCGGCACCGGGAATTTATCGAACGTCAGCAATACGACGTCAAAACGCTCGACGGCATGGAGTTCGACGAATACGACACGCTCGCATCGGTCTACCTCGTCTACTCCGAGGATGGAAAGGCCGTTCTCGGGAGCAGCCGCCTGACGCCAATCAGCTACGGATGTATGCTTGCTGATCATTTTGCCGAGCTGGTCGATGACAGGACCATTTTCGACGCTGAAAACGTGTGGGAAGGAACCCGGTTCTGTATTGACCGGCGCCTGCCCGCCGAGAAAAGGCTGAACATCTGTCATCATATCTGTGCTGGCTATCTGGAATACGGCCTGGCTCATGGCATCGACAGGATCATCGGCCTGATGCCGACTCTTATTCTTCGGTCAGTCTTCGAGCGATCGGGTATTCATCTTGACCGGCTGGGCGCCGCCAGGCAAATCGGTGCGCACTCGAAGATACAGGCAGCGTCCATCCCGGTAAGGACGGAACAACTGGACGGAATTTTCAGAGCCACGGGTATGTCCCGGAGCCTCCAGCCTTTGGTTACGGTGGAGAGTAGGGATGTCGCATAGACCCAATGGCGCGGGACCGGAGACGGCAAATATTTCGGCTGACCGTGACCTGGCGACGGAGCAGGCAATCGATGCGCTGGACTATCTACGCATCCAGATGCGCCGCGCCGGGCTGCCGGATTGTGCGGATGTCCTGGATGAGGCCTTTGTCATGTGCCTGCGGGCCTATGTGGCCCACAAGCGTGCCGCTCTCGCCCGTTCGCCGGAGGGAGCGTTGGCTGAGACCATCAATTAGGTGTCCGGTATTGGCCGGGCGCGCAGGTGATTGCGCACGAGCAGCCAATACAGGCAACCGGGAATGAGTGGCGTTGGTACGAAGCGGGCAGAATGCCTGCGGGAGATTGCGGGATGGGCCGAGAGCGATACAGGTCAGAAAGACCTGAAGAGTGTTGGCGGGACAACGCCCATTACGAGAACCTGATCATGTCTGACCGGAGGCACTGGGCCTGGCTATGGCTAAAGCGGAACCACAATTTTCAGATCGAGGCTTCCGCGATTGCCGCGGCGGCCAGGTGGCAACCCGTCGGGCAAGACGGCAGCCTCCTGATCGGTCAGGGTTTGAACGACCTTTTTCTCACGGGGTATTTGTACATGCTGACGGCTTGGGCGAAGAGCGTCAGGATGAGAGGATTTTCTGGCAATCGGACGTGGACCCGTCTGTTGTGATTGTCGATGCCGAACCGATACCCTCACAGCACGAGGATGCTTTTGACATCGCCCATTTCTACGGACAGGCGGACGTTCTGACCGACTCCACGGGCCGGGAATTCTTGCTACTCACCGACGGCGCGCGCCACATCCAGCTTGAGATCAGGTCGGGAAGTGTCGTCGCCGGCCCGGTTCAGCTTCATTACGACATTGCGGGCTTCGTGAAAATGGAGGCGAAGGTCGGCACGCTTTTGAGACTGAATGCTCTCCGCCGCCTGGGGCGCATTCCGAATGCGCTGTGTCCGCAGGAAACGGGCGCGCGAAAATGGGCGAAAGCGCTTCAGGCCTATGATGGCATGGTGGCGGGCGCGAGCCATAGGGAGATCGCCGCGGTGATTTTCTCTCCGAAGCTTGTCGCCGATGAATGGAACGGACGATCCGATTTTCTCCGGCTTCGCGTTCAACGTTTGTTGCGTTACGGCCGCGATATGGTGGCCGGCGGGTATCGAAAGCTGCTGAATTAAGATGTCAGCACGGACCGTTATAGCCGAGCTGTTACGACGGATGGCAAGTGCCACGGCAGGCGTCAGGCGCGATGTCTTTGCAGGCATATGTCTCGAAGCGATGGAGATCGTGCTTTCAACAGGCAGCCCGTGGCTACTAAAGGTACTGGTGGACACGCTGGCTGAAGGTGGCGTCAGCGGTTTTCGTCTTGCGGCCCTCGTGCTGCTGTTCGTCCTGACATGGGCCGGCGCGAGCATTATGACAATGTGGCGAATGGTATATTCTTCGCGGGTCATCGACGCCCTGACGCAGCAACTGGCCGTCGGCGCGATTCAGTCCCGGCTGCCTGAGGCAGCGAGTGCCCGTGATGGAGACAGCGGAAGGCTGCTTGGTCTGATCGAACGGCTGCCGTACAGCCTTCAGGTCGTCGTGGATGGCCTTATCTGGCGCACCCTGCCATTGCTGATCCAGCTTGTTGCCAGTCTTGCCGTGATTGCAGCGCTGATCCCCTTCCACTATGCGGCCATTCTGGCGGCGGTCCTTGCTGGATTCATTGCTGTGACCTGGCTGGGCGCGATCCGGCATGAGCGGAACGCCGGATCGGCGAATGCGGCCGCGGGTGCCGTTTCTCATCTCGTCGGAGACGTTGTGCGTAACGCACGCCGCGTTGTTCTGAACGGCGCGCTACCTATTGAAATCGCTGCCATCACCGCACAATTCGGGGCGAAGCGTCAGGCCACCGAGCGGATGATGCGTTCGCTGGTTATGACTTCGGCGTTCCAGTACGGCGTTGTCGGCCTCGGTCTGCTTCTGCTGCTGACATTGGGCGGTGTCGATGTACTGAACCATCGGATGACGATCGGTGATTTTGTATTGTTGCAGGCATATGCCTTTCGGCTCGCCCTTCCCCTCAGCGGTCTGGGTTTCACTCTCAGCCAGGCAGCGGTTTCGGTAGCCAACACCGCCGACGTTCTTGATCTCGCCCAGTCAGCGGACGAACCGGCAACGGCGCCACTTCCGGTCAAGGCGCCGGCTGGCATAACGTTGCGAAACGTCAGCTTTACCTACGGCCCAGGTCTGCCCGGCATCGAGGGTATCAGCGTCGATATCATACCCGGTTCGTTTATCGTGATTGTCGGCGCCAATGGATCAGGCAAATCAACTCTGGCTCAGCTTATGGCCGGCATTCTGGAGCCCGGCGCAGGCGAAGTCCTTATCAATGGCCAGGATATGAGCACAATACGACGGGCTGACCGCCATCGGCACATCCTGTATGTCCCGCAGTTTATAGGCCTGTTCAACCGAACTTTAGGCGAAAACGCCCAGTATCCGCCTTCGGTCCAGAGCCAAGCCGATCTGGCCTCCCTGCTGACCGAATGGCGCTTTCATGAGGCCGGGCGGCAGGTCGACTTTAGCGCTTCGGTGGGGGAGCAAGGGGAGCGGCTTTCCGGTGGACAGGTACAGAAGCTGGAACTGGCCCGGTTGGTGGGCGTCAAGGTGCCGGCAATTATACTGGACGAAAGCACGTCGGCACTTGATACGGGCAGTGAAGCCGCTGCCATTAGCTCGTTGAGGGCGGCCCACGGGTGTAGTTCGACGTTGCTTATTATCACCCATGAGCTGAACTTGGCGGAGTCGGCTGACGAAGTCCTCTTCATGTCAGCGGGGAGGCTTTTGGGCCATGGGGGGCATTCGGAACTGCTGTCGATATTACCCGAATATGCTGACCTTTGGAGCGACCAACAATTTGGAGCCGAATAACTAACCGGGGCAGCCGGCGCACTCTAAAAATTAATCTTCGGGCGATTGGTGAATCGACGTAAGATTGACCTATGATGCAAACAATTCTGACTATCGGGTCGCTTATCGGCACCCTTGCCACCGCAGTGGCCACGTTCTTTCTCTGGCGAGTAACCGGAATACTGGCCGTTGAGACTAAACGGATGGCGGATGCAGCGGCGCAGCCATTGGTCGTAGCGAACCTGATCCCAAACCAATGGGCACTGAATCACATTGATCTTATCGTGGAGAATACGGGGAACGCTACTGCGTTCGACATCGAGCTAAAATTCGACCCTCCACTTGAGAACGGAGAGGTTCGTTCATCCGACAGACCGATACCGCTACAAAACATCAGTATTTTGAAGCCGGGACAATCTCTTAGTAGCTACTTGGCCGAATTTGAAATCTATAAAGGTAAGAGCTTTAAGGTCGACGTAACTTGGAAAGTTAAACCGGTGGGTGAAGAACGCCAATTGCTGTCCTACACCTTTAATATGGCAGATTATGAGGGAATAACCAGATTAGGTTCAGCAAGCCCAACTATTCAGATTGCCGAAGAGATCAAACATATCAGGGAAGATTGGAAAAAAGTCGCGAATGGGCAGGGGAAGCTTAAAGCGGACGTTTATTCATCCTATGATCGGCAACGGGAGCGTGAGCAGAACGAAGAACGTTACCGTGAAATCCGAGAGCGCAATCAGACAAACAGCAGTTCCGACTAAGCCAGTTAATTATATCAAATCTTTTTTTGACCTGGTGCTCTTAATTTTTACCGGACCCGCAGTAATTTTCGATGGAACGTTGGCAACGGAAAACAGTTCGCCAACTTCAGTTCCTAAAGCTGCTGCCAGCAAATAAAGAAGGACGGCAGTGGGGTTTCGACGACCACCTTCAACCCCACTTATATAAGATTGGTCTACGATCTCTACGCGCAATGCCAACTCCTCTTGTGATAGGCCAACTGCTTTACGCAGGCGCTTCACATTCCAGCCAATTAGCGATTGCACATCCATAAGACTAGCAAGTGGATTTGCACTTGCTTCGCCACGTACTTGAGTGCATATTTGGTGCTATTAGGCAATTTAACCAAGCCTGTCGCGCCAATAGTTTTTCGGCAACATCGGTCTTGGCAAAAATGGTTAGACCTCACGTACTCCAGAACGGGTACTGTTTATTCTGACGGGACCCTCTACAATTTTGGGAGGCGCATCGGTAATCGAAAATAGCTCGCCCACCTGTACATCAAGTGCGCGCGCCAGCAGGACTAAAGTTACGGCTGTTGGGTTTCTTCTACCTCGTTCGAGGCCGCTTACGTAACCTTGACCAATTATTTCGGTGCGCAGTGCCAATTCTTCTTGGGATAGCCTTCGGGCCAACCTAAGCCGACTTAAATTCCATCCAATGAGCTTCTGCACATCCATAGATGTAGCAACGCCAATTGGCTGAAAGTAACCATGCACTCAAGTGCATATTTGTGTTCTAAACCCCCTTATCTCCTTCTAAATGAGCATCGTTTTATTCAATGCTGGCAATGCAACCAATTACCATTCCGGGACTTCGAACTCCTTATGAGTGATCGCAAAACATTTGATGCCGCACCGTTGCAGACCGACGAGGAAATTAATGTCTTTATTGGCCAGCGAATGAAATGTCGTCGCGAGTATCTTCAAATGTCACGCGAGGCTGTAGGCCTTTGTATGGGGCTAAATGCGGAGGAGATCGAAGCGTTTGAAAAAGGAACTGCGCCTATTGAAGCAGTTCAGATTAGAAATATCGCGAAAGCGCTGGGCGTCAAAATCCACGAACTATTTGGCCATCATACTCTTGCCCCTTTGCCCGAAAGCAGAGCATGGATACGCGATGTTGAGCGTTGGTTCGGTGTCAACCTGTCGCCATACGAACGGGACTTCCTCGGTCTGGCCCGTCGTCTGACCGGCGACATCGATAGTGCCCGTGATCTGGTCCACGACGCTTATGCCCGCATTCTATCCGGTAACACCTGGACGACGCTTACCCATCCACGCGCCTACGTTATGCGCGCCGTCTATAATCTGGGTTTGAATAAGCTCCGCAATGCCCGCGTTGTCCCGATGCAGCAATATGCCAAGACCGAGACGGTAAGTTATGCTGATCTCTCTCCGGATCAGTTTCATGTACTGTCAGGGCGTCAGGAAATTGATCTGCTGATGAGCGCCATTTCGCAGTTGCCGCCGCAGTGCCGGAAGGTCGTCATCATGCGCAGGATCGACGAACTGCGGCCGCGAGATATCGCTCAGAAGCTGGGTATCAGTCTGTCGACCGTCGAAAAACATCTGGCGCGGGGAATGGTACTGCTGGCCGACTATCTCGATGCAAGCCGGCCGAAACAGACAGACCTGTCGTCAAATACAGCCGAAGCCACAAAGCCGGAATAGACGGTATTTGCAATTTGTCCTATGCTCTCCCTTTAGTTGAGAGTCCCTTGGGCTGCTTTTCAGGACCGGTTACGGCGTGAACTCAGAAGAAAAACCTACGCGAAAAGATATCATGGACACAGCCTCGCTCTGGTTCGCGCGACTGGATTCCGAAACGGCCGATATTGATGCTTTTGAAGCCTGGCGCGACGCTGACCCGAGCCATGCGGCTGCGTTTGCCCGCATTGCCGGGGTGGGGTTTCAGTTGGATCGCCTAAAAAGGCTTCAGCCAGCGCCGGCTACCGGGGCGGCAGAAAAGCCTGTTAATCGTCGCAACCTTCTTATGATCGCAGGCGGCGGGCTTGTTTTGGCAGCGGCCGGCGCAACAGCCGTTTCTGTGGCGACGGCACGGGCGAGTGCATCCACTGCGATTGGCGCAAGCCAGACCATAACTTTGCCGGATGGTGGTCAGATCAGCCTGAATACGGACTCGAAGGCCTCATGGAAGTTCGATACCGATCGGCGCCGCATCTGGCTGGAGCGCGGCGAAATAGCCCTGCTAGTGCCGCACGATCCCCGGCCTTGTTTTTTGTACGGTGGTGATAGCGAAGTCAGAGTAGGGGAGGGGGACTTGAACGTGCGCCTGCGTGGTCAGGCACTTGACCTCACAGTAGTCAAAGGCGCCTGCAATGTTTCTGCGTCAGCTCGCAATAATGCTTCCGGAGATGCGAGTGCGAAGGCGCCGTTGACGGTGAAAGCCGGGGAGGCCGTTCTCGCACAGACCTCGGACCTTCACGTTCGGTCACTGGATGCTCAGGATCTGCAATTCATCTCCGGCTGGCGAAGCGGAGAGCTTGTATTTAGCGGGCAGACCCTTGGCGTCGCCGTCGCTGAATATAACCGCTACCTGCCCCGGAAAATGGTGATCCTCGATGCAGGGCTGGAAAATATCCGGCTCGGTGGGCGGTTCACGACGCATGATCCGGCGGACTTTTTGGCGTCGCTGCAATCCGGCTTCGGCATTCATGTAACGAGGGATGCGTCTGGCGCTGTTTTGCTATCCCGGTAGAGGCAGATTATAAACGTGACTGAACTTGACAGCGATCATGTCACCCACGCGATTTAATCTTTTCTATTACCAATCGGTGCCGCTTTATCGGGTCGAACTCTTTGACCTGAACCTCGAAAAGTTTGTACATCAGTTCTTCGGGCTCATCGTCTTTCGCCTCTTTTTGCATATCGTTCATAAGTTCTACCAGTAACTCTAGTGCTTCATCATTGCATTTGAAGCACTCGGTGAGACCAGAAAAAGGTTTCTTCGGGATGTGGCGATTCGATGTCACGGTGGTTAGGAGTTCCTGCTCGCGAGAGAGAGCCTCGCCATCGAACTTAAATTCCACCGTATGTATTTTTTCAAACTGGTATGGATGATCGGAAATGTGAGTGTCCCCTTTCAACAACTTTTTGACCTTGACCTCAAGCGAGAGGTCACTGTCGATGACTTTTTGGGCGCCAAATTTGAATCGTTTGTCCGGATCCTTTGAAACCCCTAGTTTATAGAAGGTTTCCAACGTATTCGAATCCCACATCCTAAAAAGATAAAGGTGCATTAGCCCCTCGTGTCGCATTTGGCCGAACTCAATTGCAAGGCCGCTATCAGCGTTTACTTAATGTCCGCAAGAGCTTTTGGTAAACGGGACGGTGCTAACTTTATAGCACTTAACGACTTTCAGAGAATTAAAGCCAAAATGAAAATTGCCGGACTGGCGGTTTTTGAGACAGCTCGTGTCTTCCCCTTGAACGTCACACAAGTGACATACAACAAAGGGGACTGGTATGGGATTTACATTTTCTCGCAAACAATGGCTGCGCAATAGTTCGCTGGTAGCTATCGCTGCTACGGTTGGCTTGCTGGCCGCACCAATGGCTCAGGCAGAGGCTGGTCGCTTCCAGTTCAATATTCCCGCCGAAAATACCGCGAAGGCGCTAAACGATTTTGCGCAACAAGCCGGCGTTCAGTTGCTATTTCCCTATGATGCTGCCGCCGCGTTTTCGGCGCCGGCGCTGAAAGGATCGCTCTCACGCGAAGAGGCTCTGGCCCGCCTGCTGGAAAATACAAATCTCGAAATCGCGAGCACCACAGAGACGACCATTACCTTGCGGGTGGCTGTCAAAAAAGCGCAGGGCGCCGCTGCGGACGAGGTAACAGAAGTCATCGTCACTGGCACGCATATCCGCGGGGGCAATCCGACATCTCCCGTCCATACCATCACCAGGACCGACATAGATCAATCCGGATACTCGCAGATAGGCGATGTGATGCGATCGCTGCCAGAGAACT
Source organism: Asticcacaulis sp. (assembly GCA_024707255.1). Lineage (NCBI taxonomy): Bacteria > Pseudomonadati > Pseudomonadota > Alphaproteobacteria > Caulobacterales > Caulobacteraceae > Asticcacaulis > Asticcacaulis sp. Next base: position 2,127,844 of record JANQAC010000001.1, read on the forward strand.
TCTCCGGTGGCCAGAATCCCGGCGTGGCCGCCGGCGCGCCGTCTATTTCCAATGTCGGTAACTCCAACGTCTCCAACGCATCGACGGTAAATCTGCGTGGTCTGGGTTCGGATGCGACGCTCGTCCTCCTGAACGGACACCGCCTCTCCGCCGACAGTTTTTTTCAGGGGTCGGATATTTCAGGCATCCCGTTGGGCGCTGTCCAGCGCATCGAAGTCCTGACTGACGGGGCCTCCGCTCTGTATGGCTCCGACGCTGTTGCCGGCGTCGTAAACTTTATTCTGCGTCGGAATTTCAATGGAGGAGAACTGAGCGCTCGCATTGGCGACACAAGCGAGGGCGGCGGACAGGAACAGACCTACAGCCTTCTTCAGGGCGTCTCGGGAGGCGGCTGGTATGCGCTTCTGAACGCAGAATATTCGAAGCAGGACGCGATAACGTGGGGTGATCGGGAGTTTACGCAAAGCGCCACGCCAGACAATACGCTCTTGCAGCCACAGGACCGCTCATCGGTCTTTCTGAGTGCGGGCCGGGATTTCTCGGACCGGGTAAGCTTATCTTTCGATGGCCTGTATAGCGAGCGGGACACCACGCGCTCAAACCAGAGCAGCCCTTCACAACCACGATATTTTACCAATACGATCACGCCAGCCTACAGCGCAGCGTCCACCCTGACTATTGCTATGCCGGCAGGCTGGAAGATGCGTGTCACGGGTGTCGCCTCCGGGAGCCGCAACGATACCCGCTTCGACGCGCCCTCCCTGTCATATTCCAGCCAAAGCCGGACCGAAAATCACGTAGAGTATCTTGAGGCCTCTGCTGACGGCACACTTGCACACTTGCCCGCCGGCGACATCAGAATGGCGATCGGCGCAGGCACCCGAAAGGAAGGATACAGAACGAGCAGCACGGACGTGTCCCGGACCGTGAACTATCTGTTCGGTGAGATACTGGCGCCACTCGTGGCACCTTCATCTGATCGTACCGGACTGCACGAACTGGAACTGAGCCTGTCGGCCCGGGCAGAACAGTACAGCGATTTCGGCAACAGCACCAATCCCCGCATTGGATTGAGGTATGTCCCGTTCAGTGATCTGACCATGCGTGCGACATGGGGAAAATCACTGAAAGCGCCGTCTTTCGACCAGATGTATTCGCAGTCCGTCCTGTACCTATTCGACGCGGCTGATCTGGGATATGCGGGCTCGGGGCAGGCCTTGCTGACCTATGGCGGAAATCCCAGACTACGGCCTGAAACATCCACCTCCTGGACGATTGGCGGTGAATACAACCCTCTGAAAATGCGGTCGTTGCGCCTTTCCGCCACGTGGTTTGATATCGACTATCGAAACCGTATCGTTCAGCCGATCAGCTCGCTTGTCACAGGCCTGAGCGATCCGATTTATGTCCCCTTTGTAGATCCCAACCCTTCCGCATCCTTGCAGGCCCAGTTGCTGGCCGACGCTAACGATTTCGCTAATTTTTTCGACCGGTGCCTACGACCCGGCAAGTGTCGTAGCCGTCCTGCGGGATCAGTATGCCAATGCGACCGCGCAGACCGTTAAAGGCCTGGACATTGGCTACAGGCAGTCATTCGGGATGTCTTCCGGGGACCTCAGTACCTTTGCCAATGCGACGTGGCTGACACTTAAACAGCAGACGATATCGACAGTACCCAGTGTAAGGCTGTCTGGGACGATCTATAACGTTCCGAAATTCAAGGCACGCGCCGGACTGAGCTGGCAGCATCAGGGCTTCACAGCGACGGGCATTGCAAATTTCATATCGGCCGAGACAGACACGGGCGTTGTTCCTAACGCCGACGTCGCCTCCTGGACAACCGTCGATGCCACGGTGTCGTATCGTTTTCTCGGTCAGACCGATTTCCGGCGAGGTACTCGCATCACCCTGTCGGCCTCAAATCTGTTCGACAAGGACCCGCCGCGCACGACCTCCGGGACGCCCGGTCTCGATCCGCATTTCGACAGCACCAACGCTTCTGTCATCGGCCGTTTTGTCAGCCTGACACTCGCAAAGGCATGGTGACGGATGAAGCGCAAATGGCTTTTATCGGGCGGCCTCGCATTCTGGGCTTTGCCGGGTGCAGGCTTTGCCGGAGCGTGCGTCGATATGGTTCCGCCGCCCACTCTGACATCGCAAATGCGCGAACTTACGGCTGCCGATCTGGTGCGCCTTCGTGATATAGGTCCCGTCAGCAATGCGGACGTTCGCGCCCCTTTTCTCGAATTGTCACCTGACGGCTCGCAGGTGGCTTTCCAGATGCGCCGGGCTGACCCGGTTACAAACAGCTACTGCCTCGGCATGTTTGTCATGCGTCTGGAGAGCAATCAGGCGCCGATACCGGTGGATATGGGAGGCGAATTCATCGTCGCTACATTCCCGTCATGGGGCTTCGCAATCGGCACGCCGCCGGGGACGCCGGCCACCATCACTCCGAAATGGTCTCCCGACGGGCGTTCTATTGCCTTTCTCCGGCGCGATAAGGGCGTCACTCAGGCGTGGACGGCCCGCGCTGACGGCACCGGCTCCGCTCAGGCGACCCATTTTGATTTCAACGTCGAGAATGTTGGCTGGGCATCTGACGGTCACACACTCGTTGTATCCGGGAGGCCAAGCCTGAACAGCGCCTACGACGCAATCGAAGACGAGGGGAAAGGGGGGCTTCCTGTATGATGACCGGTATATTCCCGTCACCGGCAGTCGCCCCGTGCCACGCGAACCCGTGCCGACCGATTACTACGCGGTCGAACTGGCAACCGGCAAACTAACCTCCGCGTCCGAGGTCCAGCGCGCCTTGCTCACGCCGAAAATCAATGACCGACCCCGTGAAGCGATCCTGTTTGCTCGTGCGTCGAATGGCGGAACGGCCTGGACATCGTCCTCCGATGCCTCAAATGTCAACGCAAAGACCCGTTTGCAGGTTTCAAAGCCTGGCGGGCCTGTCTTCACCTGCACCTTTGAAGCATGCATGGATGCGATCGACTTATGGTGGACAGGCGATGATCGCTCTGTTGTCTTCATGCGGCATGAAGGGTGGGGTGGAAGCCAGACGGCTTTATACCGATGGCAGCCCGGCCGCACGGCGCCGGTTCGTATCCTCCTGACAGAGAACGTTCTTCTCGGCTGCCGGATGGGACAAAAGGAACTGATCTGCGGGGAGGAGAAATCTCTCCAGCCCCGGCGGCTGGTATCGGTCGATCCGGAGACCGGCGCCGTAGCCCCCCCTCTTTGATCCCAATCCGGAATTTGCCGCCCTGCACTTCGGAGAGGTAAGACGTCTCAACTGGAAAAACAGCTTCGGTATCGAAACATTTGGCGATCTTGTTTTGCCGGCAGATTATAAACCCGGCAAGAGATATCCGCTCATAGTGGTCCAGTACGAGTCACGAGGGTTCCTGCGCGGAGGCACCGGCGACGAGTTTCCGGTCCAGTATTTTGCAGCAAACGGGTTCTCAATCCTGACTGTGCAACGACCGGACGACATTGGCTCTCGTCAGAAGGCAAAATCCTGGCTCGAAGTCGAGCGTCTTAACCGGAAAGACTGGGGCGATTTTCGCAGCGTACAGTCTTCGCTGGAAACCGGTGTCGAGCTGGCGGTGAAAGCTGGCATTGCGGAACCGGGACGCATCGGCCTCACCGGGCTGAGCAATGGCGCATCAAATGCGCAATTTGCCCTGATCAATAGCCGCGTGTTTGCAGCCGTAGCGATGAGCAACTGCTGTGAGGAACCAGCGATAGTGACGTCTCTGGTGGGGCCTGCGTTTGCCTCAGCATTGCAAACCGCCGGCTATCCCCGACTGACAAAGGAAGCTCGGCAGTTCTGGGCACCTATGTCGATTATCGATAATGCAGCACACATCGAGGTGCCGCTTCTGATTCAGATTCCTGACCGTGAATACCTTGGCGCCGTAGAGAGTGTTACAGCACTCAAAGAGCAGGGCCGACCTGTCGAGATGTATGTTTATCCGGACGAGTACCATATCAAGTGGCAACCTGCTCATCGTCTGGCGAGTTATGAACGCAGTCTGGACTGGTTCAGCTTCTGGCTCCGGAACGTGGAATATCCTGGCAGCGGAAAGGCGGATCAGTATCGACGTTGGAGCAAACTGCGTGACCAGAATAAGAGTTTGAGCGCTACTCCGGGGCCGTAAGGCTGTGCGCTCATACAGGCCCTGTCCTGCGTAAACTGGACAGGGGCAATCCATTGCGACATGGGCATTGGGGGCTCAGATTGAAGTCATTGGGCTGGCGTTCTAGCGACGGCAGAACCAATGGACAGTTCGGCCTCGCAAACTAGACGCTTTCGGCACCCGAAATGGACACTGACGAGGTCATTTGACCGCCGTGATTGCTAATTAAAAGAGCCGTTCTGGCCCGAAGGAGACATTTGCACCGCTGAAGAGGATGCGAAGAGCGGAAGTGGAAATTTGCTCTCTGGGGTATCCGATGGTGGCGCCGAATTATGCCGCCGATCGCTCGCAATTGGCCAAGTCTTCGGGCCTTGAGAATCATGGCGGGCACTACGGCGCGATTGGGGTTGAAATTCGCAAGCTTCCAACTGTATGGAGAGGACTGGCAGAAGGATGTCGAAATGAGCCGAGTTACACGCCTGCCGATAGTTCTGGCAAAGGATGCGCACGCGAAAGCGTCGTTTGTGCACGTTCGGTCCCAAATGCCGGTAGGGCAGGGCGGCTTTCACGTTGGAGCTTTGAGTTCCCTGAAATCATTCCGGGACCTATTGAGAGGCTGTGGGCAGTTTAAGGCGGCGGACTTTCTGTACGCGTATGATTGCGGATCAATTCCGAAACGCCATGTCCTGCGAGAAATCCGCCGGCTAGAGCAGGAGGTGACCCGTCCACATCTCGATCTTTTCGGACTATCGCACTTCGACTTAGACCACATCTGTGGAACGCCCCACCTATTAGGCCCAAACGGTTCGTTCAGCGTCGATACGATTATACTGCCCTACGTCGATTATGCCGAAAGGCTGATTGCATTTGGGGCGGCGACTAGCGCCGCGGAGGAAGGGGGAAGGCGGATCGACACCTTTTTTGCGCGCATGGCCGTTGACCCTGTGGCCACCTTGGCAGAGCTCGGCGCCCGACGCATATTCCTTATAAGGGGAGAAGGTGAAGATGGGCCTTTAGAAGGGGGCGGTGAATTTCCTGACCCACGCCCGGACCGGGATCGTGAGAGGGAACCGCGCGATTCCCGGTTTAGTGTTTCTTTGAAGTCTCGACCGGGGAAAATGATGGAAGAGACCCGGCTCGGTACCGTCGGCGCAGCCGAAGTGTCGGCAATACGAGATGCTGACATCGTGTTTAACGATCCGACATATTCGATTGTCTGGAAGTTGAGACCTTACGTAAAGCGCGCCGATGCGTCCGCGATCGCATTGTTTAAGTCGTTGATTGAGGTTGCTCTTGGCTGGCCAAGAGGAAGCTTCGGTAGGAAGACCGCGACGACGGCAGATCGGACCTTGATGGTAACACAAAAGCGTAAGGCGGTGGGCGATGCCTATAAGACGGCTTTTGAGGATAAGAACCTTACCTCAATGTCGTTGTACTCCGGCCCATTCGAGCCAGAGACTTTGGACGCAATTGGTCTCAATCCCAGCCTTGGTTTCCATCAACTGACAAAAGTCGGCTGGTTGGGAACAGGTGATGCGCATTTGAAAGAAGGTGAAGATATTGATGCCTTCGAGGAATTTTACAGCGCGGACATCGATCACACGACAACGTTCGTCTTCCCGCACCATGGATCAATAAATAATACCGACGATATGAGATTAATCAGCCATGCGGAAAACTGGGTAGCGGCTGCCGATCCGGTTCACGACTGGGAACATCCACACTATCTTTTGCGAGTGGCCGTGGCTGATCGTGAGGCCCGATTCCGACATGTGCGATCCCCCGTCGGTACGGCGTTTCGTGAGACTTTTATCCTGACCCATCGTAGCGAAATCGAGTTATTGCCGTAAGAAGAGTGACGTTACCCCATTTCTTTGATTGACTAGTGGGTGGGGCCAAGCTTCACCAATTGCCGCTTTTAGGTTTCATTCAAAAGTGACCTTGGAATGACCCTTCGGGCGCCCAGGCGATCTGCCGCGTCATAGTGTCCATTTCGGGTGCCGAAAGCGTCCAGTTCGCGCCGTCAGGACTGTCCATTGGTTATGCCAACGCCAGCTTCAGCGGGTAGCCCAGTCCGGCCCAATGCCTGACCCATGCCTCCGCTTCGGCGAGGGCGGACAGGCGCACATAGTCATCGCGCTGTATCCAGCGCCGTGCGTCGAGACAATTTTCCAGCGCTTTCAGATCAAGCAGGCCACGTTGCGCAAGTACCCCTTCAAGCAATTGTTCTCGGAGCAGCGCCCGGTTGGCCTCTATGACATCGAAAGCAAAGCTGTCGGGACCTCCTTTTGAACGGCGGTTAACGATCCGGGCCGGCAGGTCTTCACGGAAGGCCAGCCGGGCCACTGATCGGTTTTGACCACCTTCGCACCATTGCCACGTGGGAATGTGCAGGCATGCCTCGACGATGGGCTGAGATAGGAGGGGATTTATTTGTGGCGGTGCTTCCAGTCGGGAGAAACCATCGATCGTGCCCTGAATCCGGGTGAGCATTGCGACATGGGCCGCCTTGCCCGGTAAGGCGTCAACAGGCGCATCAAGCCAGGGATGAGTGAACACTTCGGTGAAGTCTGACACCGCGGCACGGTTGATAAACCTGGTATTGGCTTCCCACCGGTATGACGAGCGCTTTGCCATCAACCGGGGAATTCCGGCTATTGCGAGTTCCCAGAAACTGCAACCGGTCAATCGGCATATGTCATCGATCGTTGTGAAAACGCCACTTCCCAGGCCTTCCGCTCGCAACCTGTCGATAATCGGTGAGGGTGAGACCATATGGCAGAAGACATTATCGCCGCCAATGCCGCTGAAGAAAGCATCTATGCCGTGCGCGCGGGCGATAGCGAATTTGGCCTCATGTTCGCTTTGCCCGAATGCGTAAAGTAAGGGGCGGGGCAGGTGAGCGGCCGTCGAGCGCGTGATATCAATTTTACCCAGGTCGTGGTGTCGTTCGAGCAGTGTCAGGTCAAGTGCGGCCGAGAGTATTCTTGCGTACCTCCGCTCGTCGCCATCGGCTTCGTCAGTCGCCATGGTAAGACAGGTGAGATGAGCGGGCTGGCCCGTAAGGCAAGCCGCAAGTATCGACGAGTCGAGACCGCCGGATACACCCAGGAGGATATGGCTGAAACTGCCAGCCCATGCCCGGACGGCCGTCGTTACGATCTCGTGGAGATCTGTTGCAGCCTTCTGACTGGTCGCTGTCCGGTCGTTACACACATGATCCCAGGGCGACCAGCGCTGCGTGACAACCTTTGCCGAGCCTCTGAGCGTGAGCCTGAACCCGGCCAGCAGTTCCTTTACCCCAGTCAGACCTGTTCCCGGCGATCTGAGATCGTAAGCGAGCAGGTGACGAAGCATATACGACCAGTCGATCTCCGGGACCTGAAAGCCAGCCGCAAGCATCGTTTCAACGTCCGAGAAGATCACAGTCGCAGAGGACGTCTCCAGGTAATAGCATGGCATAGCTCCTGACGGGTCACGAAGGATGTGGGTTTCGCCTTCGTCGTCCCTGACGATAGCGACATAGCCGCCCCAACACGCATCGATCAGGTGCTGCGCGCGGCTACGAACAATTTGCTGAAAGAGCTCCGGGGTGGATTCGCGTATCCTTTCGGGCGAGGCCACACCAGAGAACAGGTCACCAATTACGGCACCACGACTGTCCGGCAGGCAAAAGCGGTGCGCAGCAAAATCCGTAAATAACGCCATATCTGGCGTGTCGATGACGCGAAGCAGTCCGCTTTCAGCTTCAATTTCAGCGGCGGCTTTTTCTACAGCCTTCGTGCCGCTCGAAATGATGGCAAGGAACCGGGTGGCCATGCCTAAACGACCAGAATAGGTGTGTAGGGGAGGATCGCGTCCACCTCGTCGTTCAGGACGATATCACCCTGTTGGACCCACGCATGGGCGCTGAAAGGTTTCATGCGGACGCCGATTACGAGATCAGGGTAGCACCGAGCGGAAGCCAGGTGATCGATAAGAGCGATAGAGGAAGACAGACACTGATCCCGCGTTGATAAGAATTTTGCGGTATTCAAAAACGAGATAATTTTCCGTTCGGTAGTGTTTGCGCTTTCAATGGGTTTCATTGCGGCTATGGCGGCGAGCTTACGTAGTCTGATGCGGCGAACGATCGCATCCAGCGGCCCCCGCTTCAGCTCAGCAGATGCCTGAAGTCGCCGTGTGATCGACGCAGCGGCCTCCGACCATTTAAGTCCTGCTGAACGCGCATCGACCAGGCTGACAGCCGGGTAAGTTATCTCATGGGGAGGCGGAACAGACTTTCCCGACTTGTCCTCGACAAGCAGGCCACGCGAGAAGAGAGCGGCCAAGGAAGGCGGAGAGAGCTCGTCGGAGGCCTTGTTTTGAATGAGCGCGCGAAAGGCGGCCTCAGCCTGAGACGGCAGGCAATAGTATCGGTCCGCCAGCAAATCCAGGAGAGCAACCTGGCGGTTTGCGACACAGTAGTAGACGTCATCACGAAGGCGATAGGTCATGTCAATTCCTGCCGGATTATGAAAAGGAGCGTGCGGGAAGAGCCGCGCACGCTCCTGTCAGCTCAGTCGGCAAGCGGTGCCGGAATCCGGCCCTGGCTTTGCACGCCATCCAGTTCCTTCTGGAATGGCCCTTTGGTTTCGACGGTAGCGGCGCCGAGATCGATCAGGTCTTCAGTCTGAACGGCTTCGTTCTCGATGATCTTTTTCATGGTAGTCTCCTGTGTTGCTGGGGTTACGTCATGGCATTCCACGACGACTAAAGGCTATCACTGTCGCCAGGGGATCGTTCCTGAATACTTTTCTGATTTTACGAAGGTTTTCTGTGCTGTTGAGGACCCATGCTGGCCTGTCGCCTTATGCTCTGCCGGCATGGAACGGAGCACGTCGGGTGGTCTCGATCTTGCATGTGTGCCGGTGGCGCCATGCCGGCACGACAGAATGTGCGTTAGACTTTGTCTGAGGACGGACGGCATGACGCAGCAATGCTGTGGATGTAAAAAGCCTGACCTAAGCGCTAAGGTTGCGCAACTAGGTGCGTGCGTCTATGGTAAGCGGATGATGTTGGGGGCTGGGTGTGAATAAACAAAAACGACTGACTTTATTCGCGGGCGATGGGGTGAAGGCGGCCTTCTGTCCGGTGAGGCTTGTGAATACTTCAACTGCGAAAGGCGTCGATTGATATGGATGCCTTTGACGCACTAAAACGCTTTTTTAAAGCCGGCACCGACGTGACGATCGCGTTGCCGAGTGATCCGTTCATTGTTCTGGATCGGGATCGGGCAGCGGTGAAGCTGAAGATCGCCGAGCGGGCACAAGCCAACGGGGTCGCGAATTTTCCGCCGGCGGATTCGGAAAATCTTGACGACGTTGAGACCGAAATAGTTGCCGAGATCGGCGAACATTCGGCACGGGCTCAAATTGACGCGGCAGCGATGCACCGTGTTTACGGGCAGAGACTGTCCGAACTGGCGTTGCTGCGCGAACTGTCGACGATCACGGGCGCAGGTGAACAGGCCCTTGGCGACTTTCGTGCCACGATAATAAACCGGCAGGGGCGCCTCGGACTGGCGAAGGATGCCATCCGGGAATCCTATAACGAACTGGCCCATTTTAAGCGTGAGCACGGCCTTGACCGGCCGGCGCACAGATCAATGAATAAACTTTATGCCTGGTCGATCGTAGGCATTTCCTGGATCATAGAAAGCGCCGGCAATACTGCCTTTCTCATGGTGAACGACGATTACGGCCTCTTAGGCGGTTTCGTTACGGCCGTGGTTGTCGCCGCGATAAACATCATTCTGTCCGCACTCGTCGGCCAGTACTGGTGGCCGTACCTGTTCTACAGGAAGCCGGCACAAAGGCTACTGGCTGCGTCCGGAAGCATTCTCTGGTTTCTCGCCGTGATAGTATGGAACCTGCTCGTCGGCCATTTCCGGGACGCAAAAATACTGGGGCTTGCAAACCCGGAGCAGGCGGCCCTCGGTCTGTTTCTGAACCGGCCATTCCAGTTAGACAGCATCTATTCGTATGGCCTTCTCGTTCTCGGTATCGTTTTTGCGGTACTTGCCGCCACGGCTGCATTCAGGAAAGACGATCCCTATCCCGGATATGGCGCCATTTACAGGCGCCATGAAGATCGCTGTGACGAATACGCAGACCAGATCGAAGAGGCGCTGGACGAGTTGCGTGGAACGCGTGACGACGCAATTGAAACTGCAAACGCCATACGCAGTGAGCTTGGGGCTCAGTTCCGTGAAAGAGGACAAATCATATCATCACGGGATACCCATCGAAACAGGTATCGTGAGCACCAGGATTACCTTGAGACGATAGGCAATGCCTTATTGGGTCAATATCGCGCGGCAAATGTCCGCTCGCGAACCGACAAGCTTTCTCCTTCACATTTCAACAAACCCTGGGTTTTGAAAAGAACCGATCTTCCGCTTGATACGGCCGAACCGTCGATCGACAATGAAGTCCTGCGCGCTCAGGAGGTGCTGGAGCACTCGATCAAAACGATTTCCCAGGCGTACCAGGAGGCCATTGAAAGCTTCGAGCATCTGGAAAAGATCAAAGGATCGCTCACAAATGGCTAGAAAATCCACAGCGTCGCAAAAACGCAAACAGGCGGACACTGCAGCCGCCGTGAGGAATATCGCTATTGTGGTCGGTCTGCTCACTGTTATCGGGATCTTCTGGTTCCGGTCCGTGCTGTCTCACAGGCCTCTCGATTCGGAGACCATGTGCCCGACACAACTCACCAGCGTGACAGTCCTGCTGGTAGACGTTACCGATCCGATGAATCTGGCTCAGAGACAGGACTTCGCCAATCAACTGGACCGGCTCGTCGATGAAATTCCCCGGTATGGAAAGCTCGTAATAGCGAAGGTGGACCCCGTATCGGACCGGTTGCTGGCTCCAGTCATCACGCGATGCAATCCAGGCTCGGCCAGCGATACGTCCGACATCAATGGAAATCCTCAACGCCTGGAAAAATTGCATCAGGAAAAATTCGTGGCGCCGCTGAATGCGGCTTATGACAAGTTGCTGGCCGCTTCAGGCGCAAACCGGTCTCCCATTCTTGAATCTGTTCAGTCCATAACACTGACTGAACTGAACAAGCCTTCCCTTGGCAGCATTCCGAAAAAGCTCGTCGTCGCATCCGATCTTCTGCAAAACACGGATTCAGTCAGCTTCTACAGAGGGCTGCCGGAGCCGAAGCAGTTTGTGGGCGGTCAGCCGTTCAGTCGGGTGCGAACGGACCTTCGACATGTCGATGTCGAATTATGGATGCTTCAGCGCAATGACTCGGTCAGCACTCAGCCCAGAGCATTACCCGATCTCTGGGAAAAAATCATAGACGCAGACGGCGGTCGGCTGACCCGCGTGTACACAGTGAGCGGATAATGGCTAATAAAATACCCTTAATTGACAGGCTTCAGGATCGTGGGTTTATCGATCAATGGGGCTTCATGGCCTTCGCTGCTATGGGTTTTGTGGCGATCATCTCGACCAAAGCGATAGGTATCAATACGACCTGGGTGGCTGCCGGCGCGGTGCTCTCCATGATCCTTTATGCGCTTATAATTGGCCGAAGCGGTACGGGACGGCTGCGCGCTGATCAGGCGGGTGACAACTGCTATTACCTGGGGCTGATTTATACCCTCGCCAGCCTTTCTTACGCAATTGCGACATTCGACCCCAGTAATACTGCATCGACGATCGTTCAGGGATTTGGCATCGCTCTGGCGACGACGATTGTTGGATTGATACTTCGGGTATATTTCAGTCAGGGACGACCCGACCTGGAAAACGTTGAAGAGCAGGCCCGGCTTGAATTGACGGAAGCGTCAACCCGACTGAAAGCGGAGCTGAATGGCGTCGTTCGTCAGATGAATGACTTCAGCCGCGAGCTTCAGCAGTCGATGCAGGAAATGCACGAGGCAGCGACGAAAAATATTGAAGATTTCACTAAAAGTTCGGTACTGGGTTTGCAGAGCGTAGTGGAGACCGCCAACGCGGCAATGTCGAGTGAATCGAGCGACTTTGCCGCGCGTTCTAAAAAATACTCCACCAGTTTCAACGCTCTCCTTGGTAAACTGGAGCAACACAGCGCGACCCTTGAGCACCTGAACACAACCCACAGCGCCATAGCGTCAACAGCCGATGTGGCAAAAGATGCTGCGACAAGCGCCTTGTCGATTGTTGAGGCCCTGCATAAAACGGCCGGTGGCGCTACTGCGGCGGCAACCGCTGCGGAAACCGCAAGTACCGCTGCGAGTCATTCGGCCCGACAACTGGCTGACACTGTCAGCGACTTCGAGGAAAGTCTGGCTCGTATCCGGCAGGAAACGGATAAGCAGATCGCTGAGCTCGCCGCCGGTCCCGGAACCGTAGCCGCAAACACAATAGCGACCGTCAATTCAGCCTGCGAGGCACTGGTCTTGCAGATTGAGCAAATCGCCGCGCTCCATGACGATATACGTACTGGCCTTGCCGATCAGACATCTGTCGCCGTGGAGACCTCCAGACGCCACAATGATGAACTGGAGGCGGAGCTTGCCAGATCCAGAGGACTGGTGACAAAGGTGCATTCTGCACTGGTCGATATGACCGATAGCATAGCGAAAACCGTTGAGGGTGCCGCGTAATGGCTGGCTATGATATTCGCCAGGATAAGCCCTACCGTCGTGGTCTGATATTGGGACTGACCGTAGCCGAAATTATGATTTTGCTGATTTTCGTGCTGCTTATGGCGCTTGCGACCGCGTTGTCCAATCGGGACAAGAGGTTGAAGGCAGCCGAGGACGGGACGGGCAGCCGCCTTGTTGAAGTGATGCAGTCCGAGTACCCGCAGGCGCAAACCCCGGATGATTATTACAAGGAGCTGGTGCGTGCGATTGCAGACAGAAAGGCTGTAGAAAAATACGGTGCCAAAGCCACCGGCACCAAGATGGTAGCCGATGCCGCCCTTGGACGGCAGGTGCGGGAAGCTGCCGATAAGGCCGGGAGCGATAATCCTTATAAATTTGCGGAACAGGCTGTCACGCGCGCAAGCCTGGGGAAAAAAGGGGAATGGCCACCCTTTTTCAGCCTCAGCGAAGCCGGCGGCTATTATTTCGAAAGTGGCAAAGCCACGCTTCGGCCCGACTTCGAAGCAAAACTTAAGACGACTATCATCCCGTTACTGAAGCAATATATCGACGACTATGGGGTAGATGTTGTGGAGGTCATAGGCCACACGGATGAAGTGCCAATGGTTGGAGATAGCAATCTGGACCGTTTGCTTATTCCGGCATCGGAAAATCGGGTGAACACCGAAGCGCTTCATTCCACTGATAATTCCGGACTGGCGATGGCTCGCGCAGTCGCGGTTATACGTATACTGCGGGCCGATCCCCGACTGTCGGGCACGACTATTTTGCCGTTATCCGGAGCGCAGATGATCGTGCCGGTAGATAAGGTTGCAGACGGGAAATCGGCCGCCAGCGACCAGACCCGGCGGCGAATCGAAATTCGCTTAAGGAGGTCGACCAGTCAGGTGGCGACCCCGGAGAAACGCTGATGGATGCCATCGACCGAAATCTCGAACGGATCGATGTCGCCTTGCGTCGTAAGCGATTTTTCCTGGCAGTTCCGGTTGTACAGCCTGAAAACGCCAGATCGGTCTCGAATAACATGCCAAGGCCTGCATTCGTGCCACAGGCGGAGGACGTTGAATCCCCGGACGTGAATATCCAGGATATTGCCCCCCCTTCTTCAGAAGGGCGTGGGCATTATTCGGATATGAGCGCCCACTATTCGGGAGAGCGCAGTCCCGCAGATATATCAACTTTTCCCGCCAGCGAGATATCCCGTGAGACACGCCCCGGTTTCGGGGCGTTCCTCTGTAAATTATTTGGTATTCGACGGGACTAACGAAGGTGGCCAATTTTGCGCTCTGTTAAGCACAGAAAGAGGGGACGTTTCGCAAAGCCCGAAGGACCGTCGTTACGGCTTCGCGAGATAGGCCTAATAGGTGTCGGTCTGGTCTTCGCGGGGGCCGTGTTTCTTCTTCATGCGCCTCAGCGAAGCACCCCCTTATCTTTTGCCGGGAGCACGCTGTCGGAAGATGTAGGTGAGCGCGCCGGGTCTGAACCATATCAGTTAAAAGACCCCGTCGAAGACCCGTCGGGCAGAGATCCGGCGACCATGAGTAACGGGACATTCGCTAAGTGCGCTACAGTGCGTGTAACCTGTGTTGTGGATGGAGATACCTTCTGGCTTTCCGGAAAAAAATCAGGATAGCCGACATCGATACGCCTGAAATCAGTCAGCCAAAATGTGACTACGAATATCAGTTGGGCATGAAAGCAACGCGCAGGTTGATAGAATTACTGAATCAGGGGGCATTTGAGCTGCGTGAGGGCGGAGACCGGCCTGTCGACATGTACGGCCGGGAGCTATTGATAGTGGTGCGAGATGGTAAATCCGTCGGTCAGCAACTTGTCAACGAAGGGCTCGCCCGGAGCTGGACGGGACACAGGGAACCCTGGTGCTAATGCAATCCCCGATATTCGTTTTCGTTCGGTTCACGGTAGGCCAGTGAAACGATTTTCGGAATAATATCCAGCCGTCGCCTGTGATTACGCCCTGCATGAGGCACTGTGTCCTCTGATCTTTTCTGACAAATGATTCGTCCGCTCCACAATTATCCGATTGGCCTTCCTGCTATTCTGGAGGCGGTTGCTGATTAACAGAATACGTGGCCCATCTCTGCTCAGGACATTGACTTCCGGCAATTCGCGCCTTCAGGTTCATCGCACAGCCGCAACGTGTGCAGAATGTGACGTCGCCAACCGGATACGCAGAAGGACACGCCTTGCACGTCGCCATTCGAAGATCAAAATTTTCACCGTCAACCAGGAAAGAGAAGGTCGGGAGATTCATCGGGATAACGCTCCTGAACGATTATGCTTCGAGCGCTTCGATCTTATTTTGAATGGTCTTTTCCGGGTCCGGTGTCTTTGTTACGAAGATGACTCTGGACGCCTTTTTCAACATTGCGGGGCGATGTGCCACGACGACACGTGTGATGGGCATACTCGCGATCAGGTCCACAATATTAGTTTCGGTTGCTTCATCCAGATTGGCCGTTCCTTCGTCAAGGAAAAGAACAGAAGGTTGACGATAGAGCGCTCTCGCCAGAAATAGTCGTTGCCTTTGACCACCAGATAATGATGCGCCCATGTCTCCGATCAGAGACTGATATTGCATGGGCATTTTCATAATATCATTGTGAATTTGTGCCGCCGTCGCCGACAACATCACAAGGTTCATATCCAACTGCGGGTCGAAGAAAGCGATGTTGTCCGCAATACTCCCCGAAAGCAGGCGATCATCCTGGGAGACAACTCCCACTTTCCTGCGCCATTCCCTCCACAGGTCCGCAGACGCCGTATAGCCATCCAGCCGGATCTGGCCCTCAGTTGGCGAGAGAATGCCCAGCAACAATTTGAACAGGGTTGTTTTGCCGCCCCCGGAAGGACCGGTAATCGCCAAAAATTCGCCGGCCTCTATATCGAGGTCAAAATTGTGCAAAACCCACGGATCTGCATCGCCGTATCGGAACGAAAGCCCTTTTACAGAAATGTCGCCTTCCCAATCCGGCTTAACCGGTCTGCTGGCAGTCTGGCCGAACTCCGGCGCGGTCGTAACGATATCTCCCAGCCGTTCCAGGTGTAGCCCCAGGAGGCGAAATTTCAGACCCTGATTTACCAGAGACATCATGCGGTCGGTAAATATCTGCCGAAACGCGAGGAAGGCGAAGAGCATCCCTATCGAAAATCCATGGGCCTCGATAACGCTTACTGCGCCCAGATATATAACCAGCACAATTTGCAGGCCGGTCACGATAGTCTGAAAAAACACCAGGCCTAAGTCATATTTGGCAGTTGAAATATTGGCCGAAATTACCCGCGAATAAAGATTGCGCCAGACGCTTTCACGTTCGCCTTCCTGCCCCATTACCTTTATGGTCGTTGCCGCCCTGACACTCTCCATGAGATGGGTTCGTTCTTTTGCAGACGCGATCATGCTCTCCTCTGCCCGCGATCGCTGAATCGGAAAAAACGCCAGGCCCAGGAGAAGATTGATGGCAACTGATGCCAGCACGATGCTTGCAAGTAACGGGGAATAAAAAAGCAGGATAATCCCCACCACGACCGCAATCGACCCGTCCAGCACGGCCGAGATCAGACCCTGCGAAAACGCGTCCTGGATGGCATTTGTTGAACCCATTCTCGAAAGAATGTCTCCGATATGTCGCTTTTCGAAGAAGTCCGCTGGTAATCTGAGCAGATGCCGAAACAGATTTCCAACCATCTGAAACGTCAGCAGACTACCGAATAATTGCAATGTCCATGTGCGAAGAGCCTCTATGGATGCCTGAATAATGACCAGTAATCCGAACCCAAGGCCGAGGGCTGACAGCAAAGCATTGTCGGATCGGCCGATCGCCTGGTCGACAATCAACTGCAACTGAAATGGCGCGGCAAAGGCGACAACCTGCAACGCAAGTGAAAGGCCGAGAATCTGAAACATAGCAGGCCAAAAGCCTACCATGCGTGACCAGAGACTTTGGAGATGTATCGGGCGACGGGCTTCAATCTTATGAAATTCACCGGCCGGATTTAATTCCAGAACAACGCCTGTGAAGTGTTTTGAAACGTCGCCCAGGCTTAACTTCCGTGCGCCAATTGCCGGATCATGGATAATGACTGATCTGGCATTGACTGAAGTCAGAACCACAAAATGGTTCAGATCCCAATGCAGGATCGCCGGTAATTTCACCAGCTTAAGATCCTGAAGTTCGACCTTGAGGGCACGCGCGGAAAGGCTCATCTCAGTTGCCAGTGAAATAAGATTTCGCAATGAGGCACCGGACATCGAAAGCGCATATCTCTGTCTGAGCCCATTAAGATCAAGATCATGACCGTGATAGACGCCAATCATGGCCATGCAGGCCAGGCCACATTCGGCTGCCTCAGCGGCCGTAAACACTGGTGTCCGATTGCGGCGCAGAATATTCAGTTCATCAAGAATATTCATTATCGACGCCCTACCGCATAAATAGGATCAAGAAGCCACTGAACAAGATTTCGTCGGTCGAGTACCACATCCGCTGACAATAGCATCCCTGGTTGCAGAGGCAGTGTTTTTCCGTAAGCAAAAACCGATTGCCTGCTTAATGCGACACGGACCCGAAATGCGGGTTCATTGATAGCGATGCCCGGAACGGCCACTTCGCTTGGAGACAGTACGGTTCGGGAAATAGAAATTACCCTTCCTTTTCCTGATCCGAAAGTCTGGTAAGGAAAGGCCTGGTACATCAGGTTCACCGCCTGACCTGTTTTTATAAAACCTGCGGCTCGCGAGGGTAAATATAATTCCGCGATCAGATCTGAACCTGTAGGCGTCACCACAGCCAGGGTCGTTCCACTGGTTACGCTCTGCCCCAGATCAACGGGCAGGGCGACCACCCTTCCTGATATCGGCGCAGTGGCGATAAATTTATTCTGCGTTTTGATGGTAATCTGACGCTGTTTCAGCGCGGATCGGTTGCCGGCCGCAGCGGCATCCAGAGAGGCCAGATCCGCTGGTATGCTTGCGATCTGATGGTCCAGATCCGCGATTTGTCCTGTCGCGTCAATAACCGAGCTGCGCGCTTCTGAAGACTGTTGAGCTGCCTGCAATGCTGCGGTCTTCAGGCCTTCGACGCCGGCTGCCGACATAAACCCTTTTTCCTGCAGGGTACGCCCCCTGGCCAATTGCTGTTCCGCTACTTCCTGAAGGTGCGCCATTGTAGCGACGCGCGAATTAAGTTCTCCCAGCTCGGTGCTGAGTGCTGAGCGCCGCGAGATTAAGGATCGGCCTTGCTCTTCCAGCTTCTGCTTGTCCGCCCGATTTTGAGCAGCTAAAGCAAGGGCTTCGGTCAGCAGCATATGATCAAGAGACTGACCGGAATCGCCATCGGTCAGATCTGTTGAAAGCTTAATCACAGCGATCGGGTCGCCAGCGTGGACTTCAGCGCCCTCGGTCACATTGATTGTCTCAACTGTTCCGTCCTGCCGGGCCGCAAGCCTGATTAAGCCTCCCTGAGGGACGATCAGGCCCTGGGCAGTTTCCATTCTCGTGTAGCTGTTTGTGAACAAAAACGTAATTATGACAAATACTATTGTCACAAAGAATATGGAAAGCAGTCGAACTGAGGGCAGATCAGATATTATCACTTCGCCCGCGAGACGATTTGAAGCATGAACGAGGGATTCAGAGCGAAAGAGCTTCGACATTGTCGCTTTAAACCGAAGCCTTAGCGTTGATATCCAACAGCCCTAACTCGGTAATCTTTGCATTTAACGTTTCATGAACGAGTTCGGTCTCTGAATAGACACCCGACCAGCCACAGAGTCTGACCCCTTCGCTATAAATCAGTATCGCCGGGAATTCAGTAATTCTATTTTGGACAATAAACGAGATATGTTCCTGATTCTCAAGATCGGCAACAAGCTCTAATTTTCTATGCAGGTACGGGTTCCACAATTCATCAATTGCCATTTTTGCTAAATGGCAGGCATCACATTGCGGAAGCCCGAGTAGAACAAGAGTGTTTCCGGTTGATATTTCACGTATCAGATCATTTAAATCGCTGATGGCCAGAACTGTGGAACTCATACTTTAATCTCCGATCAGTAAAATACATCGACAGAAGGCGGGCCTCGCCGTGGAAGCGGCAAGGCCCGGAACCGGGCTGAGCCCGGCTCAGCGTATTATTGCTCAGCTTTCAGCGTGACATTCCGCGGTACAGACACGCGATGTCGTCGTGCCGCCCGTGCCGTTCGGCGCCGTAGTGGTTGTGCATGTAAATGAGCAGCTTATACGCGGGAGAGCGCCGGCGACTTCGTTGACTTCGATTGCTGATAATTCACGCATAGATAGATTCCTTCAGAAAAAGGAACGCAACGCTCACGCAGGTACGATCTGAGCCCGCATGATATTGCGTACCGTATGGATTGATAGCGATTTGGGTTAAGGTGTGTCGCCTGTTCCGGCTGGCGACTATTGGCCGTTATTCAATATGGCACTCAAGAGTACAGGTATGCTTCGTAGTCGTGCCGTGGGTACCGTTAGGCGTTGTATCGGTCGTGCAGGTCATGGAGCAAACTACTCTTTCTCCACCAGACACTTCATCAACTTCTATGCTCGTTAACTCACGCATATGGTTCTCCTGTTTATAGGCAGCAACACATTGTTGCGAGTCAATCTAAGCGCGTTTTTTAGTATTTTACAACCCTAATAATTTTTATATAGAATAATCGACTTCTCGAAGAGTGAGCTTACGAGCTTATAATCTCTTCTGCTTGATATCCACCATGAAGAGTGAGCGACTTTGACTTTTAAGTTCTTGCAAAAAAAGGACTTTGAAACAGCAACTATTGGTAATTTGTCGCTTGTATCGTTCGATTCGTAATCTTTATATTTTTTTAATTCAAACCAATCGCTTCCAACATTATATTCCTGTTGAAATTTTTCCTGATCATCGAGAAGCATATTTAATTTCGACAATTCGGCCTTGACTATCGAATCGGTTTCTTCTGCTGACGGGGGCGGTTCCGACGCGCTCAGGGATGCCCGAAGCTGCCCTTCAGCGGTTTTGAGGAAGGTTCTGTCCATTCCACCATGCAGCGCAATGATCGAGAATGGCATGATTTCTATTTCGGATGCCACCGGGACCAGATAATTCGCGCAACTTGACGCGCATACACCAAGCACTTTCAGCTTCACTTTAAGACCGGCTAGTCGCCTTGCAACAGGTAAAGCCTTGGCCACGTCCCCGCCACCAGAGGTGATAAGAATTGTTGTTACCGGTGTTGATTCAATTGAATTCAGGCAACTATCCAGATTATCAGTGTCGCCGATAAATCTCAGTTCCCCGGTGTTGGTGATCTGGCACACATTGCTTTTTGCCCTGAGCGTCACCATTGCGGCCTGGGCTTCAGGATAACCTGCCGGTAATGACATTGGCACATCAGCCAAAACTGCTAAGATCATTACCGCTTCCCCCTCCGTTGGCGTGTGTATGACTACACCTCTGGTTGCGTGTGTCAATACCGAATAAACTTAAAAAGTGAGAATCGGGTTGCTATATAGACTCATGAGGCAAAGCTTTGAGCAACTCATTGAGTTTTATATGTTAATGGGTCGGAGCAAATATCGGGAACATGTCTCGTGTGGATATTTGCGTTGAAAGCGACTGGCTCATTCGGTATTATCATACATACCAACCTAAGCAGAAATTACCCGGACGCCAGATTGTCGGCGGCATTGCTGCGCGTCAGACCTGACATAACGCGCTCGCTAACCGGGGATCGTTGATGAACGCGCTTTGCCGCCCGGAGCGAAATCAGCGAAGACCGAATTGTGAGGGACAGAAGGTACATACCGGCTGATTGAACCCCTGCACCAGGCAGCGTTCGAACTGCGTCAGAGCGGAGACTGGCTGATGGACATGTACGGCCCGGAGCTGCTCATAGTGGTTCGGGATGGCAGGTCCGTCGGTCAGCAGGTTGTGAACGAGGGACTTGCCCGTAATCGGACGGAACGCATGGAACCGTGGTGTTAATAGATTTCCCGATCTCCGACTGCCGTTGGCTCACGATAAGCCAGGGAAACGATTTTCGGAATAATGTCCAGGCGCCGCCTGTGGTATGCACGCACGAGGCCCCGCAGCGGTGCGACATGGCCTCTGTTCCATGCATCTGTCAGATCCCTGAACTCAGCCTGTAATTCCGGGATGTTGAAATTCGGCAGCATTCGGATGGGGCGCAGGCGGTCGTTCGTACTGTGAATCGCGCGCCGGTATTCGGCGTTTCCGCACAGACCGGCAATCGCTCCGAATAACTGCTCTGTTCCGGCGACGACGTCTTCATGGTCGAACGCCGCCGGGGGAAGGGGGGCGTCATAGCCTCCTCCGGAAAAGCCATCTGAAGTGACAAAAGCAAAATCTGCTCGGTCCATCCGTGCAGATCGCGCAGTCGCTGCTCAGTCACGCGGGGCATATAAAAGCCTTCGTGAGGCGTGGTCTGAAGGATGTCTTCGCCCACAAGCCGGTTAAGCACCATGCGAACAGGTGTCTTGCTGACATTGTAGCGGAAGGCCATGTCCGCGACATCCGCGCGCTGACCAGGAAGCATGAGGCCTGCCAGTATCTCCTGCTTTATTCCTGAATAAACCTGTTCGATCCGTGAGGCCTTTGGCGGCATATCGCTTCTCGTCGTCTGTCCGCAACTGACCGGATTTCGATGAGGTACGCCTCCGGCCACACGCCTGCCGAAAATCCTCACTTTCAGCTTGAGCGGGAAAATGGGGGCGGGATAGGGAAAATACCCGCCTATGTGTAGTGCAGGGGCAGCCGTTAATCAAGTTTGACGGGTACAGGCCGCAACGAAGATTTTACGAAAATCTCCGGTGCCAGGCCCGATGAAATAGTTAGCGTTCTGAACGGGAGCCTCAGAGGTCTAGGACCTCGGGCGGTTGATCTGACCGATGATTTCAGGCGCGAGATCCTGCCGACGCTTCATATAAGCTCCTATCAGAATTTGTAGTCCGGGTATGTCGCGGGCTGCCCAGCAAGCCGACAACCTGTCGAATTCAGCCTGCCGATCCGGGATCAGATCTTCCTCGTAGGCACGCAGGGCCTTCAGCTCCCGGTTCATCAGTTCCATGTTCCGGCGTACAATCTCGCTTCCCGAAGCACTGGCTATTTCCATGAACAGCGCTTCCGTCGCTTCCACAATCCCGAGGGCCGGTTCCAGCCCCGGATTGTTACCTGTTCCAGGCGCTTTTTGTTCTGTCATGTGACTTCCGATCATCGCGGGAAGGGGAGAACGTGCTACCGACACGGCATGAAGCCGTTTGAACAGGAGGACCGCCGGCATTGAAGCCAGGAGGAAGGGCCGCTGATCGCGGGCGAGGTTAATGACTTCGTTCCATAATTTCAAGCATCGGAGCCTTTCGTCATCGGGATGCCCCGTCTCCACGGCACTTGAAACGAAAAGGACGCTGCCGGGGCCAAGCGGCCCCGAATAAGGCCATCGCGCTTGCGCGCGATGTCTTGTTTCTGGCCTCTCCCGGTGAAGCGGGGTCTGGCCGGCGCGCCCGTATAGTCCCGGCGCCGGAGGTGGCAAGCCGGAGAAAGGCTCCGGCTGCTCTACTTCGTTCCGCCCCGATGGGTGCCACCGCCCGCTATGCCGGGCCTCCCGGTCGCCAGTCGCCGCCCACCCCCCGCTTTCCGGGGAGAGTGTGGGTTTTAGGAGACCGGAGGACAGGATATGCGTGTTAACTCCAATCAGGGTGCCCGTGGGAAGCGTGGTGAAGCCTCTGCTTCCGCCGCGGGTGGTGCCGTGCGGATCAGCTTTTATGATGAGGTGACACAAAGAATTATTTCCGAACTTGAGGCGGGGCGCTTCCCCTGGGTGCAGCCCTGGGGGACAGGCAACAGGAATGGCCCCGCACTGCCATGCAATGCCACAACCGGCGCGAAATATTCCGGGATCAACGTCCTGCTATTATGGGGCGCCGCTATCTCTGGCGGCTATGCGTCGCAATCCTGGCTGACCTTTAAACAGGCTCTCGCGGCAGGCGGAAACGTGCGCAAGGGCGAGCACGGGACTACTATTGTTTATGCCGACCGTTTCACGCCCGAAGCAGAGAAGGAGAAGGCGCTTGAAACAGGAGAGGACGCAAGGGCTGTTCCATTCCTGAAACGCTACACCGTCTTTAATATAGCGCAGTGCGAAGGTCTGAGCGAAGGGCTGGTATCTCAGCCGATCCCACTTCCGGAACGCGAAATCATGCCCCACGCGGAACAACTCATAACCGCGACAGGTGCAGATTTCCGAATTGGCGGGGACCAGGCGTTTTATGTTCCGTCTGCCGATTATATCCAGGTGCCTCCGCAACCCGCATTCCGCGATCAGATCAACTATTATCGCACCTGTTTCCATGAACTGAGCCATTGGACAGGCCATCCATCACGCCTTAACCGCGACTTTTCCGGCCGGTTCGGCACCCACGCCTACGCCCGTGAAGAACTGTGTGCGGAAATGGGGAGCGCCTTTGTCTGCGCTTCGCTCGGAATATCGCCAACCGTTCGTCATGCTGACTATCTGGCGGGATGGCTGGACGTATTGCGCGAAGACAACCGGGCGATTTTTCGCGCGGCCAGCCAGGCCAGTAAGGCAGCAGACTATATATTGGGTTTAGAGTCCCATGCCTTGGCCGCCTCAGAACAGGAGGTCGCCGCATGACTTTACTTACTCCAGGAATCCGCACCCGCCTGTTAGCCAATGGCCGGTCAGAAGCGGAAACCGATCATTTGCCGGTCATCAAACTCTTCAACCCGTGTGGCGCGGCCACATGGCTGGCAACCGAGCTGGACGGCGACAACGATACGCTGTTCGGTCTGGCCGATCCGGGCTTCGGCTTTCCCGAACTTGGCTATTTCAGCCTCTCTGAAATCTCGTCCATCAGTTTGCCTTTTGGACTGACCATAGAGCGGGATTTGTATTTCTGCCCGCGCTTTTCACTGGCTGTTTATGCGCAAGCCGCGCATAGCGCCGGAGGCATTGTTGAGGCGGACGCCCTGTTGCGCGCCGCCGCCTTAAGCCTTGGCCTGAACCCCGATCCCGAAATTCCGCCCATCGGCGGGTGAGCCACGCCGCTCTATCGGCGTTAATTCCGGCTCTCTCCGATGAGCCCCGCGTTCGGCGGGGAGGGCCGGTTTGCCTTTGAAAACTTCATGAAAGGATGAACTGTTATGCAACTCGCAAATATTGCTTTTGATAAACTCGACATTTCTGAACTGAACATGCGACACGGCAAAAAGGTGCCTGATGTCACCGACATTCTGCCGTCCGTTCGGGCGCGTGGTGTTCTCGTGCCTCTGCTGGTGCGGCCCCGTCTGGCCGATCCGGAACGGTTTGAGATCGTTGCCGGTCGCAGGCGCTGGTACAGCGTAAAGGTGCTGATCGAAGAAGGTGGCGATGCCGGACCTTTACCCTGCGCGATCATGGAGGCGGGGGATGATGCCGCCGCACTTGAGGCGTCGCTGATTGAAAATATCGCTCGTCTGGACCCCGATGAAGTCACGCAGTGGGATACCTTTACCCGCCTTATCCAGAAGGAGGGACGCACCGTTGACGAGATCGCCCGCACTTTCGGCGTCACCGACCTCCATGTTCGGCGGGTGCTGGCTTTGGGAAATCTTTTGCCCCGTATCAGGGAACTATATCGCAGTGAAGAGATCAATGCGGGTACAGTGCGCCACCTGACCCTGGCAACCAGATCGCAGCAAAAGGACTGGCTGGCTCTGCACGCTGATCCCGATGAACATGCCCCGACCGGCCAGCAGTTAAAGGCCTGGCTGTTCGGCGGTGCGTCCATTCCGGCAAAGTCGGCCCTGTTCGACCTTGCCGGATACAAGGGGCGCATTGTCACCGATCTGTTCGGCGAGGATGGCTATTTTGCCGATACCACTGCTTTTTGGGCCGCGCAGAACGAAGCGATTGCCGCCCGATGCGAAAGCCTTCTTGAAGCTGGCTGGGCAGACGTGGAAGTGCTTGAAGCGGGTACACATTTCCCGTCCTGGGAATACGAAAAAACGCCTAAAGCGAAGGGTGGAAAAGTTTTTATCTCCGTCAGTCACCGCGGGGAGGTGGAAATTCACGAAGGGTATTTGTCGGCGAAAGAGGCGCGACGCAAACGTTCGACTGAGGCGGGGACGACTGAAAGTGAAACGGAAAAGGCTTCGCGCCCCGAAGTAACCAGCACGCTGCAAACCTATATCGACCTGCATCGTCACGCCGCCGCCCGCGCCGTACTTGTCGATCATCCGGCTGTGGCGCTCCGTCTTATGGTCGCCCACGCTATCAATGGATCACCCCTCTGGACGGTCAGGGTTGAGGCGCAAAGCACCCGGAATGAAGCTGTCAGGGATAGCGTGGCAGTCAGCGCAGCCGAGGCACGCTTTGGTGAAAAATGGCAGATGGCGATGGCCCTGCTGGACTTCCCGCCGGATGGTGTAAGCGTGGCGGGCGGTAATAGTGATGAGCACAGGACCGCCGTTATTTTCGCCCGGTTGCTTGGACTGCCGGATGCCGATGTGCTCAGTATTCTGGCCGTTGTCATGGGCGAAACCCTGATGGCGGGCACCGCCCTGGTCGAGGCTGTCGGCAATTATCTCAAGGTGGGTATGAGCGACTTCTGGAAGCCGGACGATGTGTTTTTTGAGCTGATCCGTGACCGTCAGGTGGTCAATGCGATGCTGCGTGAGGTGGGCGGCAGACGGGTGGCAGACGGTAATGTTTCGGAGAAGGTGACGACGCAAAAAGCCATCATCAGTGATTTCCTTTCCGGCACCAATAACCGCAGGAAGGTTGAAGGCTGGACGCCGAAATGGCTGACCTTCCCGGCAGGCAGTTATACTGACCGGCCATTCAGTACGCTCGCCAAATGGAAGATGGCAGAGGTCCGTTTTCGGGGGATAAAGCCATCAGAACCGGTCGCCCTACACACGACGGCGGGCGGTGAAACCGGGCCGGCAATGCCTGCCGCTATCGCCGCAGAGTAACCGGCTGCGAACTACTGTAGCAAGGTTTAAAGCCCCCGCGTCGGCTACGGAGCGGGGGCTTTCGCGTGCGTTCTGTGGTTCCTGGTGTGGCCGATTTCCCGGTCCGTTCGGTGGCGCATCTCGGATTGACATAGACGCGGCGCGGGCCAAATCTCCGGATGTGAATGCGGACTCTTTCTACAGCACAGGCGCAGTCTGTTCGCGCCCGATCCGTTTGCAACAGGTTTTGCCGGTCCGGCGACGACCCTGAAATCGGGCTGTCCGAACGGGGCTGGCCTGCTGAGGATACACCTGCGAAGCGCTCATGAATTGCGGAATTTGCCCGTCCACGCCGTATCTGTTGCGGTAAATCACCGGCGTTCCGGCATGGGTGTTCCTTTGCGTTGTTCTCTGAAGTCCCGTGTCGATAAGCGAAACCTATGGGCGTTCCCCTTGCGGCAAAAACCATCGCGTTCGGACTATTTTCCCCGCCGCATAGTGCGGCTCCTCGCGCTCGCTTCGCTCCAAAATAGCCCTTCGCTCAGGTCCTTCGCGGTGCTTCGGCCCTTCGGGTTATGCCGCACCGGGACGCCCGTCCGGTTCGCACATCGCCGGGGATCGGCTTCGGCGAACAAAGCAAAGGAACACCCCAATGTCTGCAATTGGTTATGTCACCCGCAACACTGAAACCGGCATCTATAAGGGCCAGATCAGAACGCTTTCAATCCGCACCGACATAGAGATTATCCCAAACCGGGCAAAGCAAGCACCCGGACAACCCGATTTCAGGGTCGTCGCCGGACCCGTCGAACTCGGTGCCGGATGGGTCAGGACCGGCGAACGGTCAGGCAAGGATTATGTCTCGCTCGGCATCGCTGCCCCTGAGTTTGGCCCGCGCCGCATCTATGTAAACCTCGGACGGGCCGCCGATCATGACGACGATGATGTGTTTGCGCTGATCTGGAACCCCGCCGACTGATATCGACGTCGCCCCCGCTCCGTAACCGGCGCGGGGGCTTTCCTGCTCAACACGTGGAGAACGAAAAGCGGCCAGGGGGCTTTTCGAGCGTCCCGAACTGCGCCCATCACCGCCATCCTTTTCGCACGAGCGTCGATTTTCGCGCTCGCTGCCGCATATCGCAGGAGAGGATTATATGGATGATGATGTCGAAAGAGCCGCAAGTGCGCGCACCGGCAGTCCGTTTCTGAATACAGCGCAGGCTTCGCATTATATCGGCTTGTCACGCCGTACCCTGGAGAAGATGCGTACCCAGGGCACCGGACCACGCTTTCGTAAGCATGGCCGCTATGTGCGATACCATATCTCTGACCTCGACGAATGGTCACGAGGGGGAGGGCGGGATTCCACGTCGGGGAATGGCCAGAAGGATCAGCGTCTATGATCCGATGGCAGCGAAATCGTGTCCGGCTGATGACCAGGAAATCGGTTGGAAGACTGGCAATTCTGGGCCTGGCCAAGGTTGGAATCGTCGGCATTGCACTGGCGCATACCGGGAACTTCAGGCCTGTGCTGGTTTATAATGCAAGCGTAAGCGTTCCTCTTGGGTACTACAGAGTATTGCGGACCAACGATCTGAATGTCTCCGATATCGTGCTCTTGCACACCCCGGCGAGTGTGCGTGAAATGGCGGACCAACGGCGGTATCTGCCTAAGTCCGTTCCGATGATCAAGTACGTCGCGGCCCTTTCCGGCGATGAAGTTTGTGCGGCCGGAGACGAGATACGGATCAACGGAAAAATCATAGCCAGACGGAAGGGTTTTGACCGGCTGAACCGACCGTTGCCAACCTGGAGTGGCTGCCGGATTCTGGCCTCTGATGAAATGTTTCTACTGAATTCCTTAGCGCCGGAATCATTCGATGGCCGCTATTTCGGGGTCGTAAAAACAACACTCATTATCGGCAGATTGGCTCCGTTATGATCAGAATCGGACCCGTGCTTATGGCCTTCGCCATAACGGGTGGCATCTGGCCAGCATGTGCGATGTCATCGGAAAGCTCCGCACCAACTGACCTATCTGAGACCGGCCCCCTTGCTGCCTGGCAGGCTGACATCGCTGAGGCCTCCACACGATTTGGTATCCCCGCAGCATGGATTGAAGCGGTAATTATGGCCGAAAGTGGAGGGCAGACCATGAGAAATGGCAGGCCTGTAAGCTCACCTGCCGGGGCAATGGGGCTGATGCAGCTCATGCCAAAAACCTGGCAGGATATGCGGAATGAACACGACTTGGGTAATGATCCTTACGATCCCCGTGACAATATTTTTGCGGGAACGGCGTATCTGCGCGCCATGTATGACCGCTACGGATATCCGGGAATGTTCGCAGCATACAATGCCGGACCGGCGATCTATGAGCGTAGTTTGACGGGAGCTAAGCTGCCGAAAGAAACGCTGGATTACCTGGCCAAAGTTACCCGAAATCCGACAGGTATTCGCTCCGGCTTCGATATTTTTGTTCGGTTGAACGGTAGTCAGCCGACGACAAACGCATCCGGATCAGGCGCCCTTTTTGTACCGCTAAGTGATGGACGACAGGTCGAAAACTGAGAGTGGTGCGCTTGCTGTGAAATGTCCGCCTGATACCTGGTTTCCAAAAAGTTCGGAGTAGCCGGAACGGGCGGGAGCATGGGTTTTTTGGGGGAAGGCAAGATGAAACAGTAGCGCCATCATGCTTCGCAGTGACGCTAAGTCTTTGTCTGCACATCGTTTTGTTTCGCAAAGTGTGGTGCCACAGGCACTGCCAATGGCGCTAAACTGGCGCCTGAGGCTCGTATGGCGCTGATTATTTTCACTTTTGGCAGGCGCAAGTCTCAACCCGATTGAAGCTGGCATCGGTGGGCAGGGCAAGGAAAAAGCCATGACTTATGATGATGAATTTGAGCCGAGACTGGGCAGAATTCGGTCTGGTGGGAAGGGCCGGTCAGCCAAGTTTCTGAACCGCGTACTGGCCGCTGCCAATCTCGCGCGAGGAGGTTCTGGCCGGACGGCAGTAAATCGCAAATCCCGATTTGACGGCAGCCGGATCGGGCGAGGCTCCGGTGTCGGACGTGTCCTGGCGGCGCGGGACGCATATTCCTCTCTGCGGCAGCGGCGCGTGATCATCAAATCGCGCATTGTCAAACTGAGCGGAAAAGCCCTTACCGGGGCCAGGGCCCATATGCGCTATATCCAGCGTGACGGCGTGACCCGTGAAGGCAGGCCGGGAGAGCTGTATGGAGCGGTGCCGGACAAGGCTGACGGCAGGGCATTTATGGATCGGGCCGAAGCTGGCAGCGACCGGCATCAGTTGCGCTTTATTGTTTCTCCGGAAGACGGTGGCCAGTACGAGGATCTGAAGCCGTTTGTACGCCGCCTGATGGCTCGGATGGAAGAGGACCTCGACACAAAGCTGGATTGGGTTGCGGTCGATCACTACAACACCGGCCACCCCCATAGCCATATCGTAGTCCGCGGCCGCGACGACCTCGGCAAAGATCTGATCATCGCACGCGAATATATCACGACGGGTATGCGCGAGCGGGCGGCGGAAATTGTGCGTCTCGATTTTGGGCCGCGTTCGGATTTCGAGATTGAGAGCGCCTTAAGACAGGAGGTGGATCAGGAGCGTTTCACCAGTCTTGACCGTGATCTGATCCGTGGCAAGGACGAGTCCGGAATTATTGCGTCCGCTGAGGGAGACAGCTTTCGTCAATCTCTTAAAGTCGGAAGGCTGCAAAAGCTTCAGCGGCTTGGGCTGGTGGATGATCTCGGACAGGGCCGATGGCAGCTTGCCGAAGACCTGGAACCGGTCTTACGGCAGATGGGGGAGCGCGGCGACATCATCAAAACTCTGCATAACGAAATGAGACTTCACGGCTCCGCCCATATACCTGATCTGGTCATTCACAATCATGGCGCATTGATCGGTCAACA
Organism: Asticcacaulis sp.; assembly: GCA_024707255.1. Classification (NCBI taxonomy): domain Bacteria; kingdom Pseudomonadati; phylum Pseudomonadota; class Alphaproteobacteria; order Caulobacterales; family Caulobacteraceae; genus Asticcacaulis; species Asticcacaulis sp. Next base: position 2,157,573 of record JANQAC010000001.1, read on the forward strand.
GCCGGTAGTTGGTCAGTTGGTACGGCGGGGGCTGGCGGATGAACTCAGGGATCGTCACTACATGGTTGTCGACGGAGTGGACGGTCTTACCCATTATATCGAGATTGGTCAGGGTGACAGGAACGGACCTGTGGCGCATAGTTCGGTAGTCAAAATCATCCCGAAGTCACCTGAGATCAGACCGGCTGATCGTGTCATCGCTGAAGTTGCCGCACATAATGGCGGCTACTATGACGTGGACGCTCACCTCAGACATGACGCTTCTGCGCGGGAGACTTTTGCAGAAACACACGTCCGGCGGCTTGAGGCGATACGTAGGGTTACAGGCAGTGTCGAGCGGGAAGCCGACGGGCGCTTCAGGATTGGAGCTGATTACCTTGATCAGGCGCTGCGGTACGAGCAGAAGCAGTCTGAGTTGGCCCCGGTCAGGGTCGAGATTTTGTCACCGCTCTCACCCGACAAACTGACCGACATACACGCGCCCACCTGGCTTGACCGCAAACTGGCTGAGAATTTCCCGACCACAGTTACTGACAGGGGATTTGGCAAGATAGTGAACGACGCTCTGAGGCAGCGGCAGCAATGGCTTACTGCAGAGGGGTTGGCAACAGAAGGCGTGGGTGGTCAGACAGTTTTCAAGGACAATATGATCGACATACTGAGGCGCCGCGAGCTTAGTCTTGTCGCAGCTCGGTTATCCGAAGATATGGGGATGATCTTCATAGAGGCACGACCCGGTGAAAGGGTCGAAGGGGTGCTAAGTCGAGCTATTGATCTTCAGGGCGGCAAGGTCGCTGTTGTCGAGCTGGCAAACGGCGTGAACCCAAAGGCACGGGATTTCACACTTGTACCCTGGCGGCCAGTGCTTATTGATCACATTGGAAAACAAGTCTCAGCCATCGTCCGGCAGGGCGACATCAGTTGGACGATTGGTAAGCAAAGAGGAATCGGGGTCGGCTTATGAAATACACTATACGGTAGTCGCTGCTTAACTTTTTGACGTTGAGCAATGGGGGCAGTGATGCTGAAACGTTATGATTCCTTCGAGGCCGCGTTATTGCCTAAGTAAAATATTGATTGAAAACAAGTCGCGCTGGTTAACAATCATTTGCTTTTCATATCGAAAAACATGCGGTTTGCCGATCAGATATCTCCATCAAGCACGCCTGAATCCAGCATCATGTTTTCGGCCATGCAACGTGCGAAAATGACACAATCGGCGGTTACATGTCGCCCGTACTAAGTGAAGAGTGGAAAATTTAGAGAAAATTTATTAACCTTTTAGTTATGACGGGCGGGCAAAAACGAAATGCCGTGGAAATCGGCCGAAAAATCCTTCAAGACGCACCAGACAGGGTTGCGCCGGTAGCCGGGATTTTTTTATTGATCCTGGTCGCAGCGACTATTGGTGTCGGACTATACGCTTTGGCGCATCTTGCGCATTATGCGGGTAACATTGGTTTCCGCGCGCTCTGGGAAATGTTCACTGATTATATCTGGACTGCTATCATTGCACTGGGATCATGCCTGCTGGCGCTCTCGGTCCTGATTGCTTTGACTAAGCGAGCCATTATTCCCGTTTTGGGCGTCATATTGATATTTCTTGTCGTCTATGTGTTTTGGATAGGGGTCGCGGTAGTAGCAGACCATTTGTTTACCCCCGCACCTCCGAGGTCAGTCCTCGTTTTATTGATCGGATATCCCTTAGTCGGCTTGGTCGTCGTCGTTCTGATAGTAGTAGCATTTGGGGCATTGGGCAGTGCTTATGGCAATGTCATCAGATACGGCCCAAGTCTATCGAGCGCCAGCATCGTTTATTCGCTTTTCGCGCTCACTTCGATTCTGCTTTTCGAACTTACTAGCCAATGGATCGGATTTGTACTTGGTCTGTCGGAAAGCGTTGGACTTTACGGTGTACTCGCCGCTTTCTTTTTCATGATGTTTGTTATCGCAAGTACATATTGGCGACGCCAGGCGCGTCAGCGTCGCAAGGCCCCCGGACCGATAGCAATGGGTGTTCAAGTCGGCGCTTACCTCTTGCGAAGTGTTTTCTCCCTCACCGACATTATTCTCGTGACACAAATTAGCTACGCCGTGGCAGGCTGGCGGTACCGTTTGATCAGAATCGTCGTGCTCTTCCTAATATTTTCGTTAGCCTGCACGTTACCCCTTTTGTACCCTTCAGGTATGATACTGCCTTTTGGTGTGTCGTTGACTTCCGAAACGGTTCTTTCGATTGCATTATTTTTTCCGATCTTGACCTTGATCGCTTTATGGCGCCGCACAGTCTGGTTAAACGAAGATAGAGAAAGGAGTCGCATAGGAACCGGTGCGGTAGTTTATCAGTGGCGACTGCCACCACAAAGTGATCTGCATATCGAGCTACTTGTCGGAGTCTTCCTATTGTTCTTTGGGGTTGTGCCAGTTGCCCTATTTATTCTGAACAGCGTCCATAGCATTTTTGTTTTCTCCGACGGCTCAATGCCCAAGTGGATTGATTGGCTGGGTTACGCTGGCAGCGAACTCATAAAGGACTTACCGCCTGTACAGTGGTTAGGGGAGGCTGCTCGCCATCAGGCAAGCTATCCCTTTCAACCCGATCCGCATGCTCCGCCGATTGCCTTCTATATTCGGGTAATTGCGGAAATAACGGTCATTGGCATTGTTTTCCAAACATTTAGCCGCAGCGCTCAAGATGCGCGCCAATGGGAACAGTTACGGGATCGAGACGACCCCATGGATAGGCTAGACGTTACAGTTGAGCTGGAATTGTTCCGGGGAGCCGCGCGAGATTGGGAGACGGTTTTTGAGCTTAAAAGGTATGACCCGCGGCGATTGGAGGCGGCCATAGCGGCCGTTCGGCAATTTGGTCATGACCAACAAGCGGCATTGGGTGCTGCTCGTATTTCGGGTTACCAGATGACGGTATCAGCGATTGCTAAGCTGATGCAATTGGCCGTCACGCGATCGGAAGATGCTACTTCGGCACAGATCGACCAGCTTTATAGAACAATGGATTGGTCGGATCCTGCCACCGTTGCCTGGGAAAAAGGTGTTAACGCTCGTGCTGAAAGGTTCCGCGACATCGGCCGTGGCGAGGATAGGGTAGCTATTGCCGAGGCGATGCTTGCCGGCCTTAACAGCAAGACTAACTTATTAGGCGATTTAGCTCCTAAAATACCGCGCATCCGGAGCTTTCTTGAAAATTATGTAAAGGAAAATCAAGTCTTTACGACCGTAGAGTACCAGGAGGAGTTCGCTGAGCTTGAGGCGGCATGTGAGATTGATATGGCCCTTATCGACGTTGAAATGGGCCGAATTTCAGCCGCTAGGCAGCGTTTGACGGAAAGGCTAAGCGGAAAGGAACTACAAAAAGTTTGTCAGACGCTAGCTCAAGACTTGGATTGGAGGCGGGCCTATGTAGGAATACTACTCCTTGGTGCATTGGACCCGTCCATTGAGAATGAGACCCTGATCTTGTCGCGGCTAGAAGAGTTCCGTGACAGCGATTTTGTGTATCGAACGTTAGGGAAAATTGGCGGGAAGGCAACTATAGATGCAATTAATCGGTTGTCCCCCTTCGCGCCGCAACAACCTACAGGCTATTTCTTTCTGATCAAAACCAAAATCAAAACTCTGGTCGAGATAGCATTGCGTGACTTAAATCTGGCAGACCAAGTCAGGCAGACTTTTTGCAATTCTCTTTTATCGCGTAATCCAGCGGAAATACGGCGTGCCTGTTTGATTGGGCTTTATTTAATCTATGATCACAGTTGTGACGATGCTTTATTGTCCTGCGCATGGCACGGCTTTGTTGGTCGGGACCATCGTTCCGAGAGACGTTCGCGACTGGAGCGTGCGCGCGTTGCGAATGTTCGCGAGATCGCAATCCGAATGCTTGCAATTTCGTCGGATGTGGAGAGGGTTGGGAAAGAATTGAGTGAGATGCTCAGCCAAATCGAACTCAGCGAATCCGATATTGGGTGGTACGAGCGATGGTCAGGTTGGGGCGAATGGCTGATGCAACGTTTTACCGGCGCGGAGGCTGACCGTGCGAGGCTAAAGGTAGCCCTGAGAGCCTCCTTGCAGGTATTGGGCATTGTACCTCCTCGCACCAGGAGAACTAAGGAGAGTGATGAGGGAGAGGGCATTATGAAGTATTTGTTTGCGTCTCAGAAAACATTGCCGTTACCATTGGACATGCTGATTGAGTTGCGGAGTGTATCGCAATCATAACTTGCCATGGTTATTAGGGGGCAATGCGCAGTCTATCGAAAGTCTCTGGCTTTCGGGTTAATGACTGACTTGGTTGGTGGATAGGGCTTGATATAGATGTCTCGCGCCGTCGGCGTCTTTGGCCGGCCTCGTGAATCCTGTTCCGGCCCGCCGTGGTGGAATTCATCGCCTCGACCATGTGGCAGGGGAAAGGCCTCATCACGCTCACCGATGCTGGCAAGGTCGGCGGATAGATCCGCCAGACTTCGGGCGATCAGGTGAACCACTGCACCCTCACGCTGGATTTGTCCTGACACCAGCAACATGCTTGAAGACAAAACGACATTGCGCAGTTGCTCGAAGGTTTTCTGCCAGACAATGACGTTGACGATTCCGGTTTCATCCTCAAGCGTAATGAAGGTCACACCATTGGCAGAGCCGGGACGCTGGCGGACCAGTACCATCCCGGCGACCTGAACATACTTGCCGTCGCTGGCAGCCATCGCGTCCTTACAGGTCGTGAAACCACTTCTGGCATATCCATAGCGAAGGAATGAAACGGGATGGCTGCGCAGGGTCAGTCCCACACTGTCATAGTCTTCGACCACTTCGCCACCCGCCGTCATTGGCCGAAGCTGAACTGCCGGCTCATTGACCTCGGGCACGAAGGCATTTTCGCGGGCAGATGCCGCAGCGAACAGAGGCAGAGGCTCGTCACGCAGGGCCTTGATGGCAAACAACGCTTTTCGTCGTTCAATACCCAGAGACGGCAGATAGGCATCTGCTTCTGCCAGTTTGGTCAAAGCTGAGACCGGGATGTCTGATCGTGACCAGACATCATCGACAGACGTGAAAGCAGTGTCCTGACGACCGGCTATAAGCGCTGCGGCATGACCATTGGCCAGCCCCTTGATCATATTGAAACCGAGACGAACGGCTAAGCGGTCGGCTCTGGCCGTTGTCTCCAGTGTGCAGTCCCAGCGTGAGCTATTGACGCAAACCGGCCGGACCTCGACACCATGGTCACGCGCGTCACGAACAATCTGAGCCGGCGAATAAAAGCCCATAGGCTGTGCGTTGAGCAGCGCTGCGCAAAACACATCCGGATGCCAGCGTTTGATCCAGCTACTGGCATAGGCAATCAGGGCAAACGAGGCGGCATGTGATTCCGGAAAGCCATATGAACCGAAGCCTTCAAGTTGACTGAAAGTCTTTTCGGCAAACTCCTGATCATAGCCGTTGGCGACCATGCCATTGATCATCTTGTCATGGAATTTGGAGACACCACCGGTCATTTTGAAAGTGGCCATGGAACGACGAAGCTGATCGGCCTCACCGGGTGTGAAGCCTGCTGCCTCAATCGCCACCCGCATCGCCTGTTCCTGAAAAAGAGGCACGCCGAGCGTCTTGCCCAGAACTTTTTCCAGTGCCGGCGTTGGGTAAGTGACCTTTTCCCTGCCCTCGCGCCGACGCAGATAAGGATGCACCATGTCACCCTGTATGGGCCCCGGACGTACAATCGCCACCTGTATGACCAGATCATAAAATGTGCGGGGTTTGAGACGGGGCAGCATCGACATCTGAGCGCGGGATTCGATCTGGAACGTCCCGAGTGTATCGGCTTTACTGATCATGCGGTAAGTCTGGGGGCATTCCGCCGGAATGGTCGCCAGATCAAGGTCCAGGCCTTTCCTGTCCTTCAGGAAGTCGAAAGCCCGCTTCATGCAGCCGAGCATCCCCAGACCCAGTACATCCACCTTCATGAATTTCAGGAGGTCGATATCGTCTTTATCCCATTCGATGATTTGCCTGTTTTCCATCGCCGCCGGCTCGACCGGTACCAGTTCATCCAGCCTGTCCTGTGTTAACACAAAGCCACCAGGATGCTGCGACATATGGCGCGGCGCGTTGAGCAATTGGGTCGCCAGTTCAAGCGCAAGCCTCAGCCGTCTGTCGGTGTCGTTGAGGTGCAGGTCTTTGAATTGCTCAGACTTCAGACCCTCGCGGGACCAGCCCCATATCTGCTTCGACATTGACCGTAGCAGGTCTTCCGGCAGACCCAGTACCTTGCCTACATCGCCTAATGCGCTTTTGGGCCTGTAGCGTCTGACCACTGCAGTGAGCGCAGCGTGATTGCGGCCATAGGTATCGTAGATCCACTGGATGACAATCTCACGCCGTTCGTGCTCGAAATCCACGTCAATATCGGGCGGCTCACGACGTTCCTCTGAGATGAACCGCTCAAACAGAAGGTCGTTACGTTCCGGGTCGATTGACGTGATGCCGAGCACATAGCAGACAGCAGAATTGGCCGCAGATCCGCGGCCCTGGCACAGGATACCCTGCGATCTGGCGAAGCGGACGATGGAATTTACCGTTAGAAAGTAGGGGGCATATTCCAGATTACGGATCAGCCTTAGCTCGTGTTTGAGGATGTCGATTATCCTCTGCGGAACGCCCTCAGGAAAGCGAATTTTTGCTCCCCTCCCAGGTCAGCTTTTCCAGGGCTTGCTGCGCCGTTAGGCCGGGCATCGTCTTTTCCTCGGGGTATTGATAGACCAGTTCCGACATCGAAAAAGTACAGCGGGCCATGATCTCTGTGGAGCGACCCACCGCCTCAGGGTACTTCCGGTATAGACGATACATTTCCTTTGCCGGCTTCAGATAGCGATCCGCGTGGCGTTCCCTGCGAAAACCGGCGTCGTCGATGGTGCAGCCATGACGGATGCACGTCACAACATCCTGAAGCAGCCGGCGATCAGGTACGTGAAACAGCACGTCATTGGTCACGACTGTTTGCACCCTGGCCTGTGTGGCCATATTGCTCAGCTCAAGAAGTCTTATATGATCATTCGGTCGCCTCCGCAGGGTAAGAGCCATGAAGCTGTTCTCCCCGAACACTTCCCTCAGGCGACGCAGATTGAGTTTACTGACTTCATCAGCCTCATCCGGAAGAAAAATCCCAATAAGGCCTTCACAGAAGGCTTCAACGTCCGACCAGTGCAGCCGACACGCACCCTTGCCGGCACGACCTTTGCCGAGGGATAACAATCGACACAACCGGCCATAGGCCGCCCGATCCGTCGGGTAGACCAGCAGGGATGAGCCGCAAACCAGATCGAGACGGCAGCCGACGACCAGTCGCACGCCTGTATCTATAGAAGCCTGATAAGCGCGTACAATGCCGGCAAGCGAATTGCGGTCTGCTATGCCCAGCGCTTCGATACCCAGTTCTTTCGCCTGAGCAAAAAGTTCTTCGCATGAGCTGGCACCGCGAAGGAACGAGAAGTGGGACGTGCATTGTAGTTCTGCATAGGCGCCGGTCATCCGAATATCCCGTGCAGAAACCAGCGTTGCGATCCTGTGCCCATATCCTGGCCATCACCGGCCCGATAAATCCAGTAGCGTTCGCCGCTCTCGTCTTCGATGCTGAAATAATCCCTGACCGTGCTGATTTCAGCGTCGCGTTTCCACCATTCCCCGAAAATGCGTTCCGGTCCGTCTGCCGCCTGAACGCGCCGTCTCCTTCCACGCCAGGTAAAGCTCACCGGAGGGTAGTCGGGCATAAGCGCCATGGTCTCAATGACCTCCGGCGGACTCAAAAGTCGTGTCGGGCGCGGCCAGCGCTTCGGCCAGCCCTGTCCGACATCGGGGGCCGTGGCGGCTATTCGTTTAACAGAGCGCTCAGGGACATCGCTGGCGACGGGTGCAAAACGATAGAGTCGATCGGCGCCTATGCGATTGGCAAGGACATCGATCAGGCTTGTGACGTCTGCTTCTGTCTCTTCAATGAGAGACGACATCATTTGTCTGGGGACGAGCGGTTCGGCTTCAGTTGCGCTAAGACGCATGACCTCAATCCCCCAGCCGGGATCGACGGTCTCTATCTTGTCGCACAGCAACCGCGTCAGCCGCTTCGCATCGCGGATGGGCTTAGCGACCCCGATCCGAACGGCCTCGATCCGGTTGTCCGTGCGGTGAAATAGCAGGTCCAGTCGCTTTACGCCGAGGCCTTTATTTTCGAGATGTTCGCAGAGCTGAACCGTCAGCTTGCCGATATATCTGGCGATGGTTTCCGGGGCGCCTATTGGTTCGGCAAAGACACGGCGTATCTCTATCAGTTCATCCGGCCGGACCGGATCGACGGGTTCGTGGATACGCCCGAGAGCCTGATCCAGACGTTTGCCGAGATCATGTCCAAAGCGCAGGGTCATAGGTGCGCGTGGCTGTGCCGCCAGTTCGCCGATACGGTCAAAGCCCAGAGTGCGCAGATCATTGACCAGTATGGATGGGAGACGTAATGCCCCGACGGGTAAGTTCAGTATGGCTCTGGCACTTTCGCCGGGTGCGCTGACAGTGACAGGGCGGGCAACATAACGGGCTAAGGCATGGGCCGCGCCCCAGGTGTCGGCGATAGCCACCCTTGCCGTAACACCAAATCCGGCCAGGGCGTCTATCATGCCTTCAACCATTTTGATTTCGCCGCCGTGCAGGTGTGCAGTTCCCGTAGTCTCGATAATCAGACCATCGGGCAGATCGGCGCAGACCATGGGCGAATATCGTTTCAAAGCCCATAGAGCCAGCTTTTCCAATGCTTCGGCATCTGCTACCGGATCAGCGTTCATCACCGTCAGTTCCTGCACCAGCGCTTGTGCCTTGCTTACGGCCATGCCGACACGCAGGCCCGTTTGAAGCGCAAAATCATCAGCGGCAACGATGACACGCCTGCGGCCATCCATGCCTTTGAGCACTAAAGGCACGTCAGACGACGGCGCGGTGTCCCCAAGGGTTTTGCGTAGTCTGTCCGTAGGCCAGGTCGGAAGATAGAGCGATACGACCCTCGCCATTACATGCCTCCACTTCAAAATCTGCGCACTCTCCCGCGCGGTTGCGAATAAGTTCCAGAAACCATCGTCCGCGTCCCAACCCCTGCTCCGTCAGGGGCGCGGAGCTTATTGCCGTGACCCGCCATCTTGTGACCGAGGCAGTCGGTTGTCCGAAATCAGCCGCTTCGGTTTCCCGCCTCCATCTGCGGATAGCCAGTCCCACGGCACCCGAAGTCTCGGCAGCCAGTTGGAGGCGGCGTGACGCTGTCATCGACAGTTTGGCGACTTCGCCGACCACGGCTCCGAGACCACCATGGCGCAGCCCTTCCTCGAAGCAGGCCAGCACCGAAGCCTCGTCTCCCGCTTCTACAAAAATTACCCGGTCCGGGCTTAAGCCCACGTGGTCGAGAGATGGAGCAAACAGGTCCTGACGGGTTACGCACCAAAGGATTTTTCCTGTGGTTCTTGCGGCGATGCCGGCGGTGAACAGGGCAGCAGCAGCTCCGTGAATAGCCCCGTTGCTGCCGCCGGCAACTTCATGCAATGCTCCCATGGCCAGACCGCCGCCGGGCATATGCTTATCAATATCCGCTACGCCGAAGGGCAGGGTTTGTCTGCCGCGCACGCCGCCGCCTTCGATGCGCTGGATACGCTCGCGCAGCGCGTTAAGGGTGGATGGGTCCGGGGCTGGCATAAGGCAAAACGTATCTTTCTGATGGCTCTGCAAGGGTCAAAACGTTAATATCGTTCTCTATTTGTTCTTAAATGAATATCGAGTCAATCCGCCTGAATATTCATAACGAACGCTGTGGTGTCCGAAGACCGCTCCATTTCAGGTGCGGCCATCCGAATCTTTAAATCTAAACAAGGTGGTATCAGCGGATGCCGATGACTTTTACAGTCGGTAACTTTTTTGTTGCTCATCGGCCTGGCCAGTGAGCGGACGCGATCGATAAACGCTCCACCCGCTTATTTTAGTGGCGCAGGGACAGGAAGGGCGGGTGAGCGTACATAACGGTCATATGAGATTCCGGAGCTTTCTCTGATCATGGTCCCGTTCGCGGCCTCAGTGGCGCGCCAGACGGAACCCGATCCATGACCCCCACTAAATTACTTATCGGCCAGATTCTGATCGTCTTTATGATCGTAATCCTCGGGGTCTGGGCCTCAACCCAATGGGCGGCCGCGCAACTTGGCTATCAGGCCAGGCTAGGTACGCCATGGTTCCTGATCTTCAGTCTTCCGGTCTATTATCCGTGGTCGCTGTTTTTGTGGTGGTTCCACTTCGATGCCTATGCGCCGGAAGTGTTTATTAAGGCCGGCGCCATGGCTGCAACCAGCGGCTTTCTGGGATGTGCCGCTGCCATATTCGGGTCGCTGTGGCGAGCCAGACAAACGCGCTTTGTTACGACCTATGGGTCTGCCCGCTGGGCCAGTTCGCCGGAGATCGAAGCGGCGGGCCTGTTCAAAGCTTCGGGCGTATTTTTAGGTCGCCTTGGCTCGGACTATCTCCGTCACGATGGCCCGGAGCACGTAATGGCCTTCGCGCCGACCCGTAGCGGCAAAGGCGTCGGTCTGGTTATTCCAACACTTTTGTCGTGGACCGGCTCGGTGGTGGTTCACGACATAAAGGGGGAGAACTGGGAACTTACGGCCGGCTGGCGTGCCCGGTTCTCGCACTGCCTGCTGTTCAATCCAACGGACTTGAGATCAGCACGCTACAACCCGCTTCTTGAGGTGCGCAAAGGTCACGACGAAGTGCGCGATGTACAGAATATCGCCGACATTCTGGTTGACCCCGAAGGTGCGCTCGAACATCGCAGCCACTGGGAAAAGACGAGCCATTCGCTTCTGGTCGGTGCCATTCTGCATGTTCTTTATGCCGAGGAAGATAAGACCCTGGCGCGGGTAGCGACCTTCCTGTCCGATCCCCAGCGCACCTTCGTCTATACTCTGCACCGAATGATGACGACCAACCATCTTGGCACCAAAAATGATCCTAAAGTGCATCCGGTGGTGGCGTCGGCGGCGCGGGAAATTCTGAATAAGTCAGAAAACGAACGCTCTGGTGTCCTCTCGACGGCGATGTCATTCCTGGGGCTGTACCGCGACCCGGTAGTGTCGGCAACGACCGCAGCCTGTGACTGGCGTATTGCCGATCTGGTGAATGCCCAAAGGCCTGTTTCGCTCTATCTGGTAATACCGCCTTCGGACATTTCCCGCACAAAGCCTCTGGTGCGCCTGATCCTCAACCAGATTGGTCGCCGCCTGACAGAGCGCCTGGAAGGCGACCCGAACAAGCGCAATCGTCATCAGTTGCTTATGATGCTTGATGAATTTCCGGCTCTTGGCAGACTGGATTTCTTTGAGACGGCCCTGGCGTTCATGGCGGGTTATGGCATCCGGGCCTATCTCATCGCCCAGAGCCTCAACCAGATATCAAAAGCCTATGGTGAAAATAACGCCATCCTCGACAATTGCCATGTGCGTATAGCGTTTTCGTCGAATGACGAACGCACGGCGCGCCGCATTTCGGATGCTCTGGGGACAGCGACAGAACTGCGCGCCCAGAAAAACTATGCCGGCCACCGGTTATCGCCGTGGTTGTCGCATGTCATGGTATCGCGCCAGGAAACGGCTCGCCCCCTGCTGACGCCCGGTGAAGTCATGCAGTTGCCCCCCGCAGATGAACTGGTGCTTGTTTCCGGTCTGGCCCCGATCAGGGCGAAAAAGCTCAAATTCTACGAGGACCGCAACTTCATATCACGCCGCTTGGCACCGCCCACCCTCTCTGAAGCATCCTTTGCCGACAGACCTGAAGCGCGGTCTGATGTGTGGGCAGGTCAGGTTCGAGCCACGGATCGTCGCCTTATCAGGGCCCTTGAAGGTGAGGGAGAGGCATCCGAAGACGAAGGCGGTTTGCAGCAGCAACGCCATCCCGGCCTCGGCGAGGATGCTCCCGTCAAATCCCTTTCCTCGCCAGGCGATGACCTTTTTGGAACCATCGAAAATGACAACGATGTGGCTGCCGACAAGCGCGTCATCGACCGCCTCTCCAACATCGCCCGTGCTCACGCCCTGAACGAGGGCGAGCGCGATCAACCCCTTCCCAGTTTTTAGAACATTGTCTGAGGACAGCAGTCATGAAACCCCGCCATCACCTGTATCTCGACAATGCTCTTACGGCACAACTGGAAGCCTTGTCGGCAAAGCCCGGCACTTCCAAATCGGCAATCGTCTCTGACGCCTTACGGCAATATCTGAACCGGCGCGGGGCTCAGGGGCTCGATGAAGCTCTGAAAATACGTCTTGATCGACAGTCACATCAGTTAGAACGTGTTGAACGTGATGTTCAGGTTGTTCTGGAAACTCTGGCCATTTTTGTGCGCTATCAGCTCACCGTTACAGCGCAATTACCTGAACCTGACAAAGTCATGCGTGCTGTAGGTCAGGACCGCTTCAGTAAGTTTATCGATCAGGTCGGCCGTCAGATGGCCGGAGGCCGGCGCACACTGCCTGTAGCCACGGACGAAAATGATGCGCCGATGTCGTCCACGCCAGGCGGGGAGGGCGTGCGATGACCGATACATCCGTATCTGCCATGCGTCTCCGGGCAATGCTGCGGACCGCGTTGGGAGATGGACTGGCCCAGGCGCTGTCCGACCCGCGGGTTCGCGAGGTTATGGTCAATCCTGACGGTTCGGTCCGACTTGACCTCGCCGGCGAAGGGCGGATTGACACAGGCATCAGGATGCCGGCTGTCGATATCGAACGTGTTATCCGTCTGGTTGCCAGCCATGTCCGGGCGGAAGTCCATTCTGATAGCCCGATTGTCAGTGCTGAATTGCCCGGTTCTGCTGAAGGTGTGAGTGGCGAGCGCTTTGAAGGTCTTCTCCCGCCTGTGGTGACAGGACCATGCTTCTCCGTCCGTAAGTCAGCGTATCGGCTCTATGGGCTGGGCGACTATGTGGCTGATCAGATCATGACCTCGCAACAGGCAAGACTGTTGCGTCAGGCCATATCTGATCGTCGCAACATTCTTGTGGCTGGTGGCACGAGTTCCGGCAAGACAACCCTGACAAATGCCCTTCTGGCTGAGATCGCCCAGAGGGACGAACGGATTATCCTGATCGAGGATACCCGCGAACTAAAATGTGCGGCGAAGGATGTCGTGGCCCTGCGCACCCGTCCGGGTTTCATCACTATGGCTGATCTCGTGCGCTCGACTTTAAGGCTTCGACCGGATCGCATCATTGTCGGTGAGGTCAGGGGCGCGGAAGCACTGGATATGCTCAAGGCGTGGAATACCGGGCATCCAGGAGGGATCGCCACACTCCATGCCAATTCTGCGAGAGGTGCGCTCTACCGTCTGGAGCAGCTTGTCCAGGAAGCGGTGGTTCATGTGCCACGCCCGATGATTGCCGAAGCCATCGATGTGATCGTCTTCATCAGCGGTGAGAACGCCGTCAACCGAACTCCGCGCCGTATCGAGGATATTGCCGAGACTGACGGTCTCGATTCCTCCGGCGATTACCAGCTTCGACCACTCATGTGAGTGGCGAGGGTACGTCAACAATCACCCCTATGGAAGGAGACTCTATATGCGTAAATCCGAAAATCCGGCTCTGGCCGCAGCAGGTGCAGTACCCGGAAAAATGCGGGCAATGATCGGCGTGGCTGTGCCTGCTCTTATGTGTGGTCTGATGATTACCTGGGCCAGCCAGGTTCAGGCCGCCGGTTCCGGTATGCCCTGGGAAGCGCCGCTGCAACAGATACTCGACAGCGTACAGGGCCCGGTGGCCAAAATCATTGCTGTGATGGTGATCATCGTCACAGGCCTGACCCTGGCTTTTGGAGAAACATCGGGTGGGTTTCGCAAGCTGATACAGATCGTCTTTGGCCTCAGCATCGCCTTTGCCGCCTCTTCGTTTTTCCTGACCTTCTTTTCATTCGGCGGCGGGGCGCTCATCTGATGCCCCGCCTTGTGGAAGGGTATGACGTGCCCCTGCACCAGTCCCTGACGCAAGCCCTGCTTCTGGGCGGCGCGCCGCGGTCTCTGGCAATTGTCAACGGCACCGTGGCGGCCGCTTTTGGCCTGGGATTACAGATGTGGGCGGCTGGTCTGGGCTTCTGGCTCGTCGGGCACTCTCTCGCTGTTTTTGCAGCCAAACATGATCCTGATTTCCTGACTGTGCTGATGAGACATCTCCGGCAGAAAGCGTATCTCACATGCTGAACATCCGACAATATCGCAAAGCTTCCGATAGCCTTTCCGACCATCTGCCCTGGGCAGCGCTCATTGCTCCGGGCGTGGTCCTTAACAAGGACGGTAGCCTACAGCGCACTTTTAGGTATCACGGTCCTGATCTGGAAAGCGCGACCCCCGCCGACCTGGTCAGTATATGTGCCCGCGCCAATAACATATTGCGCCGATTTGGCAGCGGCTGGGCAATGTTTTTCGAGGCGCATCGAACGGAAGCGCCAGGGTATCCGGCCGCCGGTGTTGAAGCAGGGGTGGCCCGCCTGGTCGATGAAGAACGCCGCGCCGCATTCGAGGGCCAAAGCAGTCAGCACTTCGAGACGCACTACTATTTTACAACCGTTTTCATGCCGCCGGCCGACATATCTGCGGGCGCAGGGCAGGCTTTGCTTGAATCGTCCGACGCAGATTCGGTCAGCGATGAAAAAGGCGGGCAAAGGCGAAACTGGAGGCATGAACTTCAGGGTTTTCTGGCGCGGACAGACAGCGCCCTTGATATGTTCGCCAGCTTTATGCCGCACATTCAGGCACTGGACGATGCGCATACCCTGTCCTATCTCCACGGCACGATTTCGACGAAAAGCCATATCGTGAAAGTGCCCGATACGCCGATGTATCTTGACGGCGTGCTGGTGGATACGCCGCTCTCCGGTGGCCTGGAGCCCATGCTGGGAGATCAGCATATCCGAACACTGACAGTCCTGGGGTTCCCGAACCATACGCATCCCGGCTTGCTCGACACGTTGAATCATCAGGACCTGGGGTATCGCTGGGTTACCCGTTTTATCGCGCTGGATAAGGCAGAAGCCACTAAGACCCTGACCAGGGTTCGCCGGCAGTGGTTTTCCAAGCGTAAGTCGATCACCGCTCTGTTGCGCGAGGTCATCTATAATGAAGCGACGCAACTGACAGACAGTGATGCGGACAATAAGGTCGCAGACAGCGATCAGGCACTCCAGGCGTTGGGCGGCGATCATGTCAGCTTTGGTTATCTGACAACGACTGTCACCATCATGGATGGAGACAAACGTAAGGCTGACGAAAAGCTTCGCCGGATCGAGCAGATCATCAATAGTCTGGGTTTCGCAACCATCAGAGAGTCGCTCAATGCAGTAGAGGCGTGGCTCAGCTCGCTGCCGGGTCATACCTACGCGAATGTCCGCCAGCCGCTTGTGCATTCACTTAATCTGGTTCACCTCATGCCGCTGTCTGCCATATGGGCGGGCCCGGAGTTCAATACACACCTGGACGCCCCGCCCGTACTGTATGCACTCAGTTCAGGGGCGACACCATTTCGCTTATCAACCCACGTCGGTGATGTTGGTCATATGCTGATCCTCGGTCCGACCGGTGCCGGCAAGTCGGTGCTCCTGTCATTTCTGGCATTGCAGTTCCAGCGATACAGGGATGCGCAGGTCTTCATTTTCGACAAGGGCAACTCAGCCAGGGTGGCGACACTGGCTATGGGCGGTCAGCACCATGTCTTAGGCCGCAAGGCCCGACTGGCTTTTCAGCCGTTGCGTCGGATCGATGATCTTAGCGAACGGACATGGGCGCTCGAATGGCTCGTCCTGATCCTGAGTCACGAGCACGTCGTGATCACTCCCGATGTCAAGGAAGCCATGTGGTCGGCGCTTAATAGTCTCAGCCATGCGCCGGAATCCCAGCGCACTCTCACTGGACTGAGTGTGCTTCTGTCATTGAATGATCTGAAATCCGCGCTTCGCCCTTATACTCTTGAAGGCGCGTATGGCCATTGTCTTGATGCCGAGGAAAGCGGGCTTGAGCTGTCGTCTCTGGTCTGCTTTGAGACGGAAGACCTAATGGGAGAGGCAGGGTTAGTCCTGCCGGTTCTGACCTATCTTTTTCACCGGCTTGAGGACCGCTTCGATGGCAAGCCAACCCTGCTTATTCTCGATGAAGCCTGGGTATTTCTGGACAGTCCGCTGTTCGCCGCCCGCATCCGTGAATGGCTGAAGGTGTTGCGTAAAAAAATGTCAGCGTCATCTTCGCAACGCAGTCCCTGGCCGATATTTCAGACAGCACCATTGCGCCCAGTATCATCGAGTCCTGTCCGCAACGTCTGTTTCTACCTAACGAACGCGCCATTGAGCCACAATCACGTGCCGCCTATGAGCGCCTTGGCCTCAACGAACGTCAGGTCGAGCTGATCGCTCAGTCGATCCCCAAACGGCAATATTACCTGCAATCCCGCCGCGGTAATCGTCTGTTTGAACTCAACCTCGGCCCTGTAGCTATGGCGCTTTGCGCTGCATCTTCCCCGGAAGATCAGATGAAAATTGACAGTCTTATGGAAGATGCCAGTCCCTCTGGCTTTGCCGAAGCCTGGCTCAGGTTCAGGGGGCTAAGCTGGGCGGCCGAGCTTCTCACTGCCGAGCCACCTGAACGCAGAGATCGTCTGCGACGATGAGGCGCAAAGCGATCTGAATAACCCGCATTCTTTAATCCCGGCATCCTGCAAGACAGGCAATGCCACCCCTTTGCCTAAAATCAGGAGACTTAAAATGACTGGCAAACCCATTCGAACGGCCATTGTCGCGATGACGATTGCCGCTGTTTTGAGCACAGGTCTCACGCCGGCCAATGCCCAGGTCGTCGTATATGATCCGACCAACTATATCCAGAATGTGCTTTCGGCGACGCGGGCACTGCAACAGATCAACAATCAGATCAAGGCGCTTCAGAACGAGGCCCAGATGTTGCAAAACATGGCCAGGAACCTTCAGAAGCTTGATGTCAGCTCTCTGGCGAAGATCAATTCCGATCTGGCAGCGATCAATGATCTTATGAAGGCGGCCAAAGGCATTGCCTTCACAATCGAGGACACGGAGCGGGCTTTCAAGGCACAGTTCCCTGCAAGTTACGGCGCCGGTATCACTACAGGCGGGCTGGTCGCGGAAGCGCAAACGCGCTGGCAAAGCGCGATGGATGCCTACCAGAACACTCTGACAGTTCAGGCACAGGTCGATCAAAATCTTCAGTCCGACGCCGATACGCTTGCGACATTGTTGCGTGCGTCAGAAAGCAGCGAGGGCGACCTTCAGGCCCAGCAGGCTTCCAACCAGTTGCTCGCACTTTCGACCAAACAACAGATGCAGATCGAGACCCTTCTGGCCGCACAGTACCGGGCCGATGCGCTTGATCAGGCACGGAAGGTACAGGCCGAAGCTGCGGCGAAAGCCATGACGGCAAAATTCCTGGGAACCGGCAAGGCCTACACACCCCAATAGCAGGGGCAGCGCATTCAGCCCTGACTTCACCATCACGAGATAAGACATGAACGATCTCAATATCATCGACAGCTTTCTGACGACGTTTATCGCATATATCGATAGCGGGTTCGGTCTGCTTAAGGGTGATGTCAGCCATCTGTCCAGCATCCTGATTGCAATAGATGTGACGCTGGCAGCGCTGTTCTGGGCTTTGGACGGTGAGGCCAAT
This sequence comes from Asticcacaulis sp., assembly GCA_024707255.1. NCBI lineage: Bacteria > Pseudomonadati > Pseudomonadota > Alphaproteobacteria > Caulobacterales > Caulobacteraceae > Asticcacaulis > Asticcacaulis sp. The sequence continues at coordinate 2,175,336 of JANQAC010000001.1, forward strand.
GTCCTGTCGCGCCTTATAAAAAAGGTGCTGTATATCGGCGCTTTCGCATTTATCCTCAACAACTTCAATACTCTGGCCGGCCTGATTTTTCGCTCCTTTTCTGACATGGGGCTTCAGGCGAGCGCCAATACCCTTAGTGCCGACGATCTCCTGAAGCCGGGTAAGCTTGCCGGCATCGGTTTCGAGGCGGCACACCCTCTGCTGGTCCAGGCTTCCGATCTTGTGACCCTGTCAGGCTTCATCGGCAATTTCCTCACTATCGTCATCCTTCTGATGGCCTGGCTGCTTGTTCTGTTGTCGTTTTTCATCCTGGCTATTCAGCTTTTCATCACGGTTCTGGAATTCAAACTTACGACACTGGCCGGCTTCGTCCTCGTGCCGTTCGCATTCTGGAACAAGACAGCCTTTCTGGCAGAGCGTGTCCTGGGAAACGTCATCACCTCCGGGATTAAGGTGATGGTGCTTGCTGTCATTGTCGGTATCGGCTCCAGCTTTTTTGGTCAGTTCATATCCGCCCTGAATGGTCAGGAGCCCGATATCAACCAGGCGATGTCACTGGTGCTGGCCTCTCTGACCCTCCTGGGTCTCGGTATATTTGGTCCTGGCATAGCATCGGGGCTCGTATCAGGCGCGCCGCAACTGGGGGCGGGAGCGGTGGCCGGGACTGTAGGGGCTGCGGTCGGAGCCGGTATGCTGGCCGGAGGCGCTGTCGCGGGCGTAGCCAGACTGGGTGGCTCAGCTTTCGGCGCCATAAAGGCCGCAAGTGCGCCAGGGGGCGGGTCCGGGGGCGGAGGATCATCCCCGACTACCTCCCCGCCGCCGTCCCCGTCTGGCGGGCCATCCGGTGGCGGCACGTCTGCGGCTTCCGGTCCCACAGCTTCATCTCAGTCCCGGTCATCGGGTGGCGGGAGCGGCGGTCCGTCGTCCGGCGGGTCGCGGTCAGCAGCCGAGCAGAGCGCGCCGGTTTGGGCCCAGAAAATGCGCGAGGAGCAGAACCGTCGGGCACACCTCCATATGGCGCATTCGGTCATCGCAGCCGGTGATCGTCCGATGGCCTCAGCCAATCCCGATCTCTCACAGAAGGAATAATCAAAATGCTGTTTAAACGTAATCTTCAGCGGTACGGGCAAATGCCAGAACCCGTTACCCCTTACCAGAAGGCCGCACAGGTCTGGGATGAACGTGTTGGTGCTGCGGCAGTTCAGGCCGGCAACTGGCGCCTTATGGCCTTTGGAAGCTTGTGGCTCAGTACCATCCTCGCCGGCGGAATGGTCTGGCTGGCCTCACAAAGCCGTGTGACGCCGTATGTCGTTGAAGTGGATAAATCGGGGGATGTCAGGGCGCTCGGCCCGGCGCTACAGGCTTATAATCCCTCTGATGCGCAAATCGCCTGGTATCTGGCGCGTTTCATCACCAACCTGCGCTCTCTTTCAATCGACCCTGTCCTTGTGCGCGAGAACTGGATTGAAGCCTACGACTTCACCACGCAGGGCGCGGCTCAGTTCCTGAATGACCAGGCTCGCCAGCACGATCCATTCGCTGGCGTCGGAGAGCGCAGCGTTACTGTCAACGTCACCAGTGTGGTGCGTGCATCTAAGACGTCATTTCAGGTTAAGTGGATCGAACTCACCTACATCCGCGGTGCCCAGACACGTACCGAACATTGGACTGCGATCCTGGGTATCGTTCAAAAGACGCCTGAACGCGAGGAGACTTTGCGCAAAAACCCGCTCGGTCTTTACGTCAGTCAGATGGCCTGGTCGCAGGATTACGCGACAGGCTTAGCCGAAAACAGTGACAGCGGAAAACCCGTTCTCCCTGTGCCTGCGGCCGCCACCAATTATCAATCCATATCCCAATAAAGGAGTCCTTTTATGCATATCATCGCAGTTCTTCTGACGTCTGTATCGGCTTTAGGGCTAACTGGCTGCGTCACCTCTCAGGCTATGCCTGCCCCGCTCTTTGAGCGAGCGGCTTTTACAGCCGCCGTTAAAGTGCCCGATCCGCCTGCGCCGGTCAGGATCATTCAACAGCCCGTGCCGATCGCTATGCCGGGGCAATTGCTCCCGGCACCTGCGCCTGCGAAGACTGATCTGACGCCACCCACCACACGGGTGACGTCAGCCAACAAAGCAGCGTTGCAGGAGCCGCAGACTCAGGCCTGGCTTAATGCCATCCAGGTTTATCCGTTTATGGAGGGGGCTCTTTATCGCCTCTATACCACGCCGGAGAAAGTCAGTGATATTTCATTGCAATCTGGAGAGCACCTGATCGCCATCTCTGCCGGCGACACCGCGCGCTGGGTAATCGGCGATACAAAGAGCGGTGCCGGCGAGGGGGAACAGCCTCATGTTCTGGTCAAACCGTATGTCTCAGGCCTGAAGACCAACCTGGTTATCACGACGGACAGACGCACCTATCATCTCGCACTTGAGAGCACGCCTTCTACGGCCATGGCTGCTGTGTCGTGGAGTTATCCGCAGGACACCGTGATCGCTCTGAAAGCCCAGGCAGTTCAGGCTGAACAAATCCAGCCGGTCGCATCAGGTATCGCGATTGAAAGTCTTAGATTTCGCTATGACATCAAGGGTGACAGCCCGGTGTGGCGCCCGCTCCATGTTTTCGACGATGGCGAAAAAGTCTATATCGAGTTCCCGAAAGATATAGCCCAGGACGAAGCGCCGCCTCTGTTTGTGGTCGGTGAGGAGGGCAAGGCACAGCTCGTCAACTACCGCATGAACCGCAATTACTACATCGTGGATCGCCTGTTCTCTGCCGCCGAGTTGCGTCTTGGCGGCAAAATGCAAAGTGTCGTCCGGATCGAACGAAATGACCTGAAACCGGCTTCCGGAGGCAGGGGCACGGCGGGAGGCGGCCATGACTGAGGTCCGGAGCCCCCCGAAGATCGATCCTGAAACACTGGTACTGCGGGCGAGGCCGCGTCGAGTGGTTCGCTTCAGGCGGAATCTGCTTATAGGCGCGGCCGCGATTCTTTGCGTTGGCATCGTGGCAGTTACCTGGTTCGGGCTGAAAAGGCCTGAGGCCAGACTGGTTACGGATCAGTCTGCGCAGTACGACCCTGACAAGGTGTCGGATTCGCAGAGACCCAAACCCGATCAGTTGCAGAACCTGCCGAAAACCTACGCCGAGATGCCGGCAGACGTGCCGCAGCTCGGACCACCTCTTCCGGGTGATCTGGGCAAACCCATTCTGGAAAATCGACAAGCGCAAATACAGGCTGCAACACGGTCAAACACAGGCGAGCATGGGATACAGGCTAAATATGAGAGCGGACTGTTTTTCGGCGTGACTGATAGAAGTCAGGCCGGGATGGCCATTGACGCCAATCGCGACGACTTGCTTTCAGAGACGGGGCTGTCTGTTCCGGCACAGGCCTCGCCGGCTTTAAACTTAGATCCGGATAAGGATCAGAATGCGCAGACTCGTAAACTCGACTTTGTCGGGCAGGCGTCAAAGGACGGGATATACAACAGCCGGAGCTTGCAGGCTCCTGTGTCACCCTATGAAGTTATGACCGGAACGGTGATCAGCGCGAGTCTGATTACGGGGCTGAATTCCGACTTGCCAGGTCTGATCCTCGCGCAGGTCACGTCCAATATCTATGACACCGTAACAGGTCAAATTCTCCTTATACCGCAGGGCTCCCGCCTCATCGGGCACTATGACAGCGTGGTCGCCTTTGGCCAGTCGCGTGCTCTGATTGTGTGGCAGCGCCTGATCATGCCGGACGGCTCCTCTATCGAAATCGACAATCTTCCGGCCACCGACGAAGCGGGTTATGCCGGTCTCAGTGACAAGGTGGATTATCACACCTGGTCGCTTCTCAAAGGTATCGGCCTGTCCAGCATTCTGGGCATAACGGCTCAGACCGGTTCCAGCTCGGACAGTGACCTTGTGAAAGCTATTCGTGAATCGACGCAGCAAAGTGTCAATCAGGCCGGTCAAAAGATTGTCGAAAAGCAACTAAACGTCCAGCCCGGCCTTACCGTCCGGCCTGGGTGGCCGTTGCGTGTGATAGTCCATAAAGACCTGATCCTCAAACCTTACAAAGCATAGGTGGAAAATGGCAGACCTCAAGCTGGCCAGGCTTCCTGACCGCACACCCGTAAAGCTTACAATCACAATAGGGGCCGAGTTGCACCAGTCTCTGCGTGAATATGCCGATCTCTATCAATCAACGTATGGCGTGGCTGAACAGATTGTCGATCTGGTTCCCTTTATGCTCGAAGCGTTCCTGCAAAGTGACAAGGGATTTGTACGCGGTGGGCGAAGGTGAATGATCGACGATAAAGCATGCTGCCTAAAGGAAGCGTTCCCGGCAGCCCGGTGGACTGTCAACCGGGGGCGGCGCTCAGCCACCGCTATCTGTTCGTAGCAAATCCGCCATCCTTACAGACTGTTTCAAAAGTCTCCAATTAGCTAAAATTTAGATCAGTTTTAGCGTGGTGCATGTTAAAAAAGAGGGGTAGCTGTTCGCGCTGCTAGCCCTCAAACGGAGAGAGGGGAATGCCCCTCTCCATACTCAGCCTAAACGTTGACATTCATGACAGCGTGGACGACTACCCGTCCCGGAAACACGATCTTTTTGCAGGATAGCTGATCCGTATTTGCAATCGTTTTGATCGTGATAAACGTTTCGATGGGTTGGAGGGTATTCAAGAGAGGTAGTGTGATACGCAGCTACTTTGGCCATGATAAAGGCTCCTCAGTTTGTCGAAGTCTTCAATATGTACCCGATTCGTTCTAAAGTCGAGTCCTCATGGTTGTGGTAAATTTCAAAACTCAACTTTAGGATTCAGGGTGGACGGTTTGCTATTGCCGCTTATAGATTGCTGATCTGACAACGCGAACCTGGCGTTAAACCGACACTTTTGAAACAGTCTCTTAGTCTCGTTTATCTTTATCGTCATCCCTGCGGCGACAAGGCATCCTTGTGGCCTCTCGCCCCCGGTGTCTTCATATTGGTCGGGCGAAAAATCCGATCAGCCAGATCCGGAAGGCCTTCAGCACTTCCGTTGCCTGTCAGGCTACACCGCCGGGCTCATAATTCTGAATTCGCTGAAAAGTTTAGTTGAAGGTAAGTGATTAATTAAGCAATATCAGTGTGTAAATTGATAGCCGTTAGGGTCTGTTGAAGCTAATTATCTTTACTTGCAATGACTTGGTTATGGTCAGGCCTCGGGTCCATTGCCGGGGTTGCGTTGTGACGCGGATAAAATGAGGGGAAAATGAACGCACAGGTCGAGCAATTCATTCGCAACATTCAGGAGAAGCTCCCCACTCATGCTTCGGCCGAATCTGCGGCAGAGAAAATCAAAGCCGAATTCGAGAATATGGTTGGCTTCCCGCCGGGGGCGGAAATGCTCGCAAATCTCGCCACGGCACTCGACGCTGTAAATGCCAGTCTTCAGAAGGTCGAAATTCTGCGGCGGCTGTCCATCACCAAGGTCCACGAAACCTGGTACACCGGGGGTAATGCGCATGACAGGCACTGGCCGGCGCTGCGCGGCTATCTCGAAAATGAAAAGGGATGGGACAAGGAAACACTGACCTCAATCGATACCAGCTCGACTGAGGTTGTGTCGCTGCTTGCGAACCCCATGAAGGACCAGTTCCGGTGTCGCGGCCTTGTCGTTGGGTATGTACAGTCCGGAAAAACGGCAAATATGACGGCAGTCATCGCTAAGGCGGTCGATGCGGGCTACAACCTGATCGTACTTCTTGCCGGCGTTACCAACAAACTGCGGGCCCAGACTCAGCGACGCCTGGAACAGGATATTGTCAGCCGTCACAGTGAACTATGGCAACTCTACACGACGGATGAAGACAGGGGCGACTTTACCGCACCAAACAATCGCTCCTTTACGATGCCTGTGGACGGACGGGCTCAACTGATTGTCATGAAGAAAGTAACGTCACGACTGGCGGCTTTCCTGAAAACCATCAAAAAATCACCGAAAATTCTGAGATCTCTGAAGATTCTCATCATCGATGACGAATGCGATCAGGCATCTGTCAATTCCTCGTCCGACGAATACAATATGACCAAAATAAACGAGAAGATTCGTCAGATTCTTGAAGAGCTGCCGGCTGTCTCGTATGTCGGGTACACAGCCACTCCGTTCGCAAACGTATTTATCAACCCGTTCCCTCACAATAAAGATACGCTCGATGACCTCTATCCCGAGGACTTCATAACCGCGCTGCCGCGGCCCAAAAATTATTTCGGAGCGAAAGAGGTCTTTGGATCGCCGCCGGACGATGCTGAAAGTGAAACCGATAACGAAGCGGGACTGGATATGGTCCGGACGATACCCGCAGGATCCGTTGGCAAGCTTCAGCCGCCGACACTTAAAAGCAAAGACGGGTTCTTTCCGCAACTGACACCCGATCTTGAGGACGCAATCTCCTGGTATTTGCTGACGTGCGCGATCCGCCGCCGGCGCAATCAGTCCGGATCACATATGACCATGCTGATCCATACCTCGCCCTTCGTCATACAGCATAAGCGGATGGCGGAAATTGTTCAGAACTGGGTCGATGTCAACAAAAAGGATATCATGGCCGGAAAGGGCGACGTTTTCACCCGCATGAAGTCGTTGTGGGATGAAGAAGTCGAGCGGATGCCACTCGATACGCGATGGCCTGTACTTAACGGGCCTGGCGATCTGCTCCCGGAACTGAATGAGGTGCTTAATCATCTCGAACTCGCGATCGAAAACGGAGAAAGCTTCACCCGTCTCGACTACACTGGCGGGGCGAAAACATACATTGTCGTCGGTGGCTCCGTACTGGCGCGCGGGTTAACGCTTGAAGGTCTGTCGGTTTCCTATTTCCTCAGAACTGCTAAGCAGTACGACACTCTGTTACAAATGGGGCGCTGGTTCGGTTATCGTCACGGATACGGTGACCTGCCGCGGTTATGGACGACCACCGGGCTGGAATCCGATTTCAGGGCGCTGGCCCAGATCGAAGAGGAAATCCGTGAGGATATAGCGACATATCGGTCAACAAACGCCACACCTCTTGAATTCGCCGTAAAGGTCCGGTCGATACCCGGTATGGCTATTACGTCAGCGTCGAAAATGAAGCACGCCCACCGAACGAATATCAGTTTCGAAGGACGTCATGTACAGACGATACGGTTCGACCATCGTAAGTCGGAAATCGTAGCTGCGAACTGGAAGGCGGCAGCACGTCTTACGGACGCTATGCGTCCGAACCTTGATCCGGGTGTATCCAGTGGGCGCTTACTGGCCAGAGATGTGAGTTTCCAGCATGTCCGGCGCTTTCTGACGGAATACAGCATCTGCGAACATCATATGGATCTGAAAAAGCAGATGTTGCTCGGGTATCTCGATAAGGCGGCCGATGCTCTGAAATACTGGAATGTAGGCATTGTATCCCCGGGGAAAGGAATACTTTCCGCTGATGATCTGGGCTTCCTTGGCCGGGTACATACAAACAACCGTGCCCGCCTTCAGTCCGCGGGACGGCCCTACGCTGACATCAAGGCGCTGATGTCAAAACGTGATATTCTTATCGACGCGCCGGCCGGAATAAAGGGACCTGACGAGAGCTGGGACATCCTCAAGGAAGTTCGGCCGAATGTACCGCTGTTGCTTTTATATCCGATCAACAGCCTGTCGCCATCTTCCCGGAAAACCCGCGAACCTCTGAATGCAGTCGGGGACCTGATTGGATTCGGCATCGTATTCCCGGGTTCAAAGGATCATGCCGGAGACTATTATGCTGTCGAACTGGAAATCCCGGCCATGGAACAGATAGACGAGGAAGATCCGGAGCTCGATGAGGAGCTGGAGCTGCTGGATGACTGACGATGCACTGGAGCGCTGGAAGCGACTACGCAACGATGGTTCCGGAGACGGCTTTACAGAAGTGCCAAGCCTGCCTTCGGTGATCGAAACAGGTTACGGCCCGATCCGGTATGCGTTGGGACCACAGGGACAACCCCGACTATTAATTCCATGTGCTCCTGCTACGACACATCCCGAAATAAAGCCTGCGGCTCGCCTGTCGGTAACTCTGACTCAGTTCTCGGTGTCCGGACGACCCGTCCGGTTCATAGATGTGACGTGCCTTGATCGCACTCTTGACCGTGTATTTGCAGAACTCGCCGGTGACATATTGAACAGGGTGAGGGATGGTGGAGTTCCGGGTGCAGCGGTGACAGGTGCTATCCGTGATTTTCGGGACCTGCTTGAAAATATTGCCCCCGAAGAGATTGCCGAGTCCGTTATAATGGGGCTTCTGGGCGAGCTTATGATGATGGAAAGGCTCGCCGGCTTCAGCCGCCGTGCGGCAAACTGCTGGACCGGCCCATATGAACAACGGCATGATTTCAGGCAGGATCTGTCAGCGATTGAGGTGAAGACGTCGGGCCGGTCAGATAAGACGACGGTGTCCATCAACGGAGCAGACCAGCTCGCTGCACCCGCCGGGGGGCGCCTCGTTCTCGTGCATTACCGTGTGGAGCGGACCTCTGAAGGTCCGCTTTCGATTTCGTCGGTCTGTGCAAGGCTGAGGCAATCTGGTGTCGATACGGAAGTTCTCACGGCCGGTCTTGAGCAACTGGGGTGTTCGGAGCCGGATGGCGAGGCCTGGAACCGGGTCACATTTAGCCCGGAAGGCTTCGCAGCCTACAATGTGGGTGCGGGCTTCCCCAGAATAGTTTCTTCGGCATTCGAACAGGGCAGGATACCTGATGGAATAAAGTCGCTGAAATATGACGTCGATTTGCAGCACGCTGAGACGTGGCGGCTGTCTTCGGAGGAATTCGAAAGATTCCTCAGCGGGATGACCTCATGACTTGTCTTCACCTGTATAGCGAGCCGTTTTCCCCGACAGGGAATATTGCTGCCGAAGGGTTCCGTAAGCTTCTCGGCCGCCCGGCCCTGGGACTTCTCCAGACAGTACTCCGGGAAGCGCTTCAGAACAGTATCGATGCAAGTGTAAGCGATGCCGGACCCGTTGTCATGCTCAGGGTCAGGAATCTCCGTGAAGATGAAGCGGCGGTGATGCGTCAGTCGGTGTTAGGCACTTTGCCGCCCCCTGGAAGGGGCGGACGCAACCGTCAGAACTGCGCTTGAAAAGCCGACCATACGTGTCCTGGAAATCTGCGACTTCGGAACGAGGGGGCTTGCCGGACCGACGCGCGCTGATGCCCCGGTAGATGAGCACGAGATGCACGATTTCGTCAATTTTCTGCGGAACGTCGGCTCCGGCCGGGACACACATCAGGGAGGAGGTACATACGGTTATGGAAAGACCTCGCTTTACGCACTCAGCAGTTGTTCAACCATAATTGTAGACAGCCTCACCACGTTCAGAGGCGAGCCGGTAAGGCGATTCATCGCATGTCATCTTGGCTCGGCGTTCGACGCCATAACAGATGGCGGGACGGGGCGTCGCTTCACTGGCAGGCACTGGTGGGGATATGATGACAATGGAACCCTCGAACCGCTCACCGGTGAAGATGCGGTAACGATCTCGGAAGCACTTGGCCTTCCGCTACGCGCTCACGGTGATTCCGGAACCTCCGTAATGATACTTGATCCGTACTTCGACGTGAAGACGGCCGGTGAACTCGGTGACGAAATCTCCGAGGCCGTCTTATGGAATTTCTGGCCGCGCATGGTCGGAAGCACTCCGCCGAACCGCAGACTGACCGTGATGCTTGTAATCGATGGCGTGGAAATCGAGATCCCGGCGCCGGAAATGTTTCCGCCACTTGACCTGTTCGCCTCGGCAATGGCCATGCACCGAAATGGCGACAGCGAGCTGAAAGCTATAAAAAGTCAGCGCCCCGCCAAAGATCTGGGGAAGCTCGCCATTTGCAGAGGAGTGCGTAGTGACCGCCGCGGCTCCGCATTAAGGGAGGGCACCATTGTCCCACGCCAGTCCTGTCAGATTGCCCTTATGCGCCCCGTCGAACTCGTGGTGAAATATCTCGATGGTGACGCCTTCCCCGATGGTCGTTATGAATGGGCCGGCGTTTTCATATGTTCGGACGAGCCGGAAGTCGAAGCGGCATTTGCATCGGCCGAGCCGCCCGCCCACGACGACTGGATGCCGCGGATGCTCCCGAAGGGACCAGCAAAGACCTGGGTTGGTGTAGCGTTAAGCAGGCTCCAGGAAATAGCACGTACCGAAATCAACCCGGCAGCAACGCTCACGGCATCTTCGGGTCATGACTTTTCGGTTGCTGCAATTGCCGCCAGAATGGGGCGACTGCTCACCCGATCTGTAGACACTGCGACCCGACGCCGGCAAACGACAGGCGGGCCAAAACGAGGAAAAGGGACTGGCATTTCTGCGCCACGATTTGTTCGCCTTAAGCTTGACGAGGACGGTAAGCCGGTTGCTGTCTTTGAAGCCCACGTACAAAACGATGGCGGAAATGAAAATCTCGCTGTGAACGCGGAGGGTTGCGTTGTACTTGACGGCAGCTCGGCAAGCGGTACCGATCTGCCAGATGGTTACGACATTGCGGTTGTTAAAATGGAAATGGCGGGCCTGCCGGCGGTTTCGTCCGGCCAACTGATAATATCTGAACAGGCCGGTCGGCTGGAAGTATTGGTTCCTACTGTTCCGCTTGCGGCTGTCAGTGTTCGCCTCTGGTTTTCCGGTGCCGCAATATGAACCGGAACCTGGCCTTTCCATTTTTGGTTATTCCGGACGACGCCGTAACAATTTCAGGGTGGCTTGTGGGAAACCCGGGTTCTCCGCTTTCGCCTGCCCCTGACTATTTGCAGGATTGGGACTACGCCCGGGATCTGGAATTGTCTGCCGGCATTTCGGTGGATATGGAGGCCGCTGCCGCCGCACTGGAACTGCCTGTAAGCAAGCTGAAGCTGGGCCTGGTCTTTTCAACCGGGACCGGTGCCGGCGGGCTGCCGAAAAGGGTAGAGCGGCAGCAGACGATCATCCTTTCAAAAGAGTTTCCGGTCGCATCGCTGTCGGCTCATCTCTCCGGCAACGCTCTGTCGGGCCGCTTGTTCCTTGACGTGCAGATTGTTCTTGAGGCCCCGGAACATGGCGGAACCGCACTTTCGCCCACCTTACGCGGTGCGCGTCTCTGGCGATCGGAGAAGGAAATTCTGATCGAAAATGCGAACGATGCGCGCTTTCCGGTTGAGATTGTCAGCTTCCGGGAAAATTTTCACGGTCAGCCGCAGCAACACGCACCCTGGTACGTATGGTGGCGACCACACGACTTTCATGCAGATTTCGGAGGCAACGTTCGGCTTTATCTCAATGCCGACGTGCCGGATGTTCCGGCTCGCTTTGCCGACGGGGACGATATCCTCGTTCAGACTGTAATGGCCGATGTCATGTCGCAGATGATTTCGGGTGCGACGGAACTGGATGAATGTGATGACGTTCTGATCTCATGCGAAAGCGGGTCTGTAGGACAACAGGTCAGGGCGTGGATAGATATCGCGTTCCCCGGCCAGTCGGCATCGGTGTTACGATCAATGAAGCAGCATTTTCCCGGTCGTTTCCACGCCGCCATTCTCGCTGCCGCCGAAACGGGAGATGATGAATGACTGCTCTTCGTCTGCTCCCAAGACTCAATTCGCTCGGTATGTCCCGGATTAATGAGCTGACGGCGGGAAAGCCCGCGGGGCTGTCCAATATTACCTCGGCGTTCCAGGACTATGCATCGTTAATTTCCTTCGCTGCGAGTGGCGGCACCAAAACGGTTGAAACCTCAAGCCAGCTCGCGCGGGCAATTAAGGATGTCGCGACAGAACTGGGGTTCCCGCAGACAGCAACACCTTTAGCGAAAGCTGATTTTGACTACCGCGTGACTATATTACTGGCTGGGAACGCTGATTTGCGGAGCGGCGAGGCTTTAAGAGATGACGTCTGGGCGTTCGTCACAACGATATTGTTGCCTGATATCGTAATCTGGAGGTTTCCCGACGCGGCCAGAGACAGATTTGTAGGTGGAATTCGCAACACCTTTCAGCGTCTTTGGATAAGGGGACTAGTTCTCGACAGGGGAGCCGAAGCGTCAGATCGCTGGGCGCTGGTGCGGGAGCTCACAGAAGATGCCATGGCGCAAATTTTCGAGCGGCCCTCTATTTCTGGCAATCGGCGCCTGGCGGCGGCGCTCGCCGAGGGTTGGTTAAGATGTTCAGGTGCTATAGGGCGTCAAAATATGGAGGATATCATGCGGAAGGTGACTAAGCTGATCCGTCTCCAGAATGAAATTCGCGATTTGTCGTATCTGCCCGGGGAAGAGCTTACCGCTTTGATTGATGCCGTGTTCCTGCAGGTCAGAGCTTCCGTTTGAGTTATCCCGTCGCTATGGGTGGACGCAATGCTTCAGTATCACTTTGGGTGAATACAATTCTCTTGACCTGAAGCTCTGCCCCATGCCCTTTTCACGTGGTATTATACGGGGGATAAGGTGCGGATCTTTTTTGCTGCTTTTTCATTGGCTGCGCTCGCGGCGTGTAGTGCTCAAACACCTCCGGCGGATAACGGCAAGCCGCTCATTGTCGCAGACGCCTCGTCTGCGCCGGATTTGACAATGAAGGAGGCTATTCGAAGGGGTAAGACAGGGGCCTTGGAAGCGCCTTTTTCTGTCTATGCCGGTGACCTTACGCATCCGCTTTTTACAGTTGGCTGGGATCAGGCCGACCTGCACAAACTGAAATGGCGACCTGAATCGGCAGATCAGATTCTCGATCGGATGAAGTTGTCAATCAACAGCACGGATGGGCTTTCGCTCTTCTATAATTACTGCTTCGCTTATGATGGAGACCACGCGCAGCAGGCGACGCACTTTTGCACTGTTACACTTATAGCGGCGATGAAGGCGAGAGGTGAGGAGTCAAAAAATAAGGCCCCGTGAGGAGCCTTATTTGATTAAGCGACTGGACAGTTTTTCGCCACCTGCAAATCCCGCAATTGTTTTTTGCGTTCTGCGGCGCTTTTGAGGGCTTCATTCTTTTCCATAGCATTGCCGATGCCATAATCGCCCAGGAAGCCAGCGACGGACTTCCAGTTGATTTCAGAGCCTTGTTGAACTTGAAGTTCAAAGCCTTCGACCTTGGCGATCTCAATGCCAATTTGCTTACAATCATATTGCTCGGCCTCCGCCGAAACAATTGGTGTCATGCGGCCATAACGCTTGGTTGCGCAGCCCGATAACGCGACAGACAGGCCCAGCGCCGCTACCACAGCGACGCGGGTGAATTTTGAGATTTTCAAGATAGCCCCCTGATATTGGTATTGGAAGACCAGCAGCCTTGCACAACTTTCAGGACTTCGCAACCGTCTGCGTTAACCAGGGTTGTAACATTAGGATTCCTGAGTGAGAACCGACAGACGTGAATATCCGGGACAGACGAATGGCGAGGCAGCGCCTTTTATTTCCTGAAGCGCTTTTTGCCCTTTCTGGCGTGCCAGGGCATTAGCAGACCTGCGATGATAATGATAAGCAGGGGAATGCCGAAAAGGAGCAGATTGAGCATGGGTCAGGTTACCCCGATTGCGGCTTTGCGCCTTAGTCGTAATTCCCGCTGGTGACTGGAGGTGCCAATGGCGAGACAGGCCAGCAAGCCATATCCGCTCCAGAAGCTAATGATTGTGATGTAAGTGACATAGTTGAAGTGTGGGGCCAGGAGAGGCACAAAATGCGAAAACACCGCATTCATTTGGCACGCGGCTATCAGGATGGTCCATATTTTTCGGCTCCAAAGTGCCAAACCGATAAAGGCTAAGAGTGCAGCCACATCAATGGCGACTATGCCCCATTCGATGCCGGAATATTTTGTCCCGAGCTGGGCCAATGTCGTGGCCAGCCATGCCAATAGAAAAATGGTGGCCCCGACTCTTTCTGAGGGGCCACCACGCAGCAGCGCATATATGGGGACAAGGAAACCAAGTGCCATTCCTATATATGCCCAGGTATAATACATGTAGTTTGTCTTTTCAGGCCGCGCGACGGGGTTGGATCAGGATGGTATCATCCGTCTTCGGGGGCTTGGTAGGTGATGGGGTCACCGCAACTGCGCCGCACCCGATATGTGTTTTAACCAAATCCAGGGCGGTATGGCTCCGCGCGATAGCGCCGCGCGCTGAAGTCAGGGCCGTCAGGGAAGCCATAATTTCCTCAAAGGCTTCCTGCCCGATCATGATTGAAATGTCGTGTTGACTCATCAGACTTAGACTGCTCATCAAAGCCGCGGTGTCACCCATAGCCACCTGTATAGAGCGCTCGGCTTTAAAGAGCTGTTCAGCCCCAAGCTTTACCATTTCTTGTCTTTGCACGTCTTCCTTCAATTCTCCGGCTATGATTTCCAGCCGGCATAGATTGTGAGCTTGTGGACGGCTTCGGCCATTCCTAATAATGTACCTGCCAACATGCCGGCAATCAGGGCCAGCGCGAAAGCGGCTAAGGCGATAAGGCCCAAAAGCTGTATCGCCGGAAGATCCTTCAGCCCTCCTCTGAACTCGTCCCATCGTCCGTAAGATACGCCCCGATAGCGACCATATTGAAGATCGCCTTTTCCGGACCGTGAGTCCGGTTGAGCGTCTTCAGGGTTTCGATCGCGTCCTCGATATGCTGGTGCTTGTCCGGCGAGGCCAGCATCCGCCAGGCTGTTTCCAGATCCCGGAAACTGATCGTCATGGTTTCGTTGTGGGGTGGTCGTGGGATATAGGGCTTGTTCATGGAGCCATACTGGCATCGCCTCCCCCGCACTGGGTATCACCTCTTTTCGGTATCCTCCCTCAAGGATGAGACCTGCACCCTCTTCCTGCGCCAGTAACAGGCGGACGGCCTGCTTAGTCGTGACGCCCCCCAAGCGGCGGCGCGTTTCGATCAGGTGGGTTTTTACGGTGTTTTCGCTGATCTTCAGAAGATGGGCGATTTCTTTGACCTGGTGATGACGTGCGGTCAGTCGCAGAACTTCCTTCTGGCGCTCCGATAGGGCGTCGATGCCTGGTACGGTTGTCGGCATAAATTGAATCTCCCCCGGATACGCAAATCAGGGGAAAGGTTAACAATAAAAACGCAGACAATCCATAGATGGAAATTAAGCGCTTACGAGTCGTCAGACAGAATTGACCTGACCAGGCTCATGACGCCCTTCCGCTTAGGCGACGACAGCCGGCTAAAGGCGGCTGCAAGCTCCTGGCCCTCTGTGGTTCGCAGAAAATCTGAGGCACTGGTCTCGGCGGGTAAGATGGTTTCCCCACCCACATCGGGTAAGCCTTCAAAGAAATAGGCGATCGGTACCTTTAAATAGTGGCCGATCTCATGAAGCTTTGATGCCGAAATGCGATTTGAACCGCGCTCGTATTTTTGAATTTGCTGGAAGGTGAGGCCGACTGCGTCTGCCAATTCAGATTGGCTCATGCTTAAGGCTTTTCGCCGTTTACGAACTTGGGCGCCGACATGCAGATCGGTGATGTGTGGTCCTGGGGCGGATTTTATCGTTTCACTGGTCATTAAACGTCACTCGCACAAACACAATTTACTGGCAACTGAAAACAATTTTTAGTTGATTATTCAGATGTGGGAAGCGGTGGCGCTTTCCGCCAGACCTTCGCTGGCGGTATCGATAGAAATAATACCGCCTTCCAGATCAGCTATGATTTCATCGATATATTGGCGGGTCATAGCCTGCCTCTTCTCTGATGACGACGCCTGAAAATGGCTTAGCAAGGCATGGTTGGTGGCCCTGGCGGTCGTCTCTCCGGCCATGAAGGTTTGCAGGATTTCGCGTATGGATTTTGACATTGGCCCCTTCAGATAGAGGTCCAGTGTACGGCCAATAACCACACTGTCAATAAGGCTATGGCGGTTACACTGATAAGGGGCTAACCTGCGGGAAAGCCAGAGGCGACGCGAAAGGCCGTGAATCACGCCGTATACCGGCGTGACCGGGCATCGCCAATCGGTTGACGAGGCCGGCATTGTAGCACAAGCTTCGGCAGTCAGACACCGGGGGACATTATGGAACGTACGTTACAACAACAGGAAGCCGAATTTCTAACGATCCTGCTGGCGACGGAACACCGTGTGAAAAAGGCCCAGTACGCGCAGTGGTACGCCAAGAATGTCTTCGACCGGTATGCACTGGCCACAACAATTATCAACGTTGCTGGCGGCACTTTGATTTCAGTATTCAGCGCCTTCCTGCTGTCGCCCAATGCCGGCAGATCCGACAATCTTGACCTCTGTGTCAAGGTGGCCCTGCTGGTCGCTGGCGGGCTGGTGTCGGGTATCTCATTTCTACAGTCGGTGCAAAAATGGTCAGAACGCGCGCAAGGCCATTTCACGGCTGCTAATGCATACTCATCCCTGCGTAGGGAGCTGGAGGTCCTGCGGCTGGGACTGCCCGCGACAGAAAGCGGGCTGCGGGACATCATCACAAAGCTGCGGCACCTGTCGGAACTGGCACCGCCGGTGCCGGATGTCATCTGGCGGCGGGCCCAGCGCGCCCTGGAACAGGATGAGATCCGAGAGGCGCGGACTTTGGGAGATTCCGGACAATAGAACCGTCAGCCGTTTTGCGCGCAGGTCGGAACCGTACAGCAAATTCATAGGTAAAGGCTGCGAGGGGGAGGGCGATCCGGTGTTCTGGTGCCTTGACCGGTGCCTGTTCAGTTCGGCGTGGCGGAGTTGTCGCACCTGCCGGAATCGTTGAGACCCGCGTTATTTCAAAGATTGACAAATCCTTACAGAGAGAGAAGTCTCATCTTAAGGTTGTCAGTGGGCGGAGGATGGCGCGGCTCAAATGCG
Organism: Asticcacaulis sp.; assembly: GCA_024707255.1. NCBI lineage: Bacteria > Pseudomonadati > Pseudomonadota > Alphaproteobacteria > Caulobacterales > Caulobacteraceae > Asticcacaulis > Asticcacaulis sp. The sequence goes on from JANQAC010000001.1 coordinate 2,192,143, forward strand.
ATGCGTCCGGGAGGGGGAAATGGACATAGAAATCTGGAAAGAGGCCGCCCTGGAGGACAACCGCGGGCAGGTGTTCCTCGATAATCTGCGTCTCGATATAAATGCAGCGAACCTTGATCACGGTTCGCTCGTCGCCTTTTGCGAAGAGGTCAAAAGGCTTCCCGCAAAGATCGAACCCGGAAAGAAAAGCTATGTTGAGGTGGGGGAACAGGCGGTGCAAAACCGTGGCCTGTTCCTGCGCGGGCAGCGCGTACAGGATGTCGGCGACCCGAATGGAGTGCTGGGCACTGACATGTTGCTGACATTGATTCAGATAGACGAGTTTTCCGTAGACATACTGTTTGAAAAATCACTATGCCGGAGGTTTACAAAGCGCTCCCCTCAACCCGTCGACTACATCGAGGCACATTTGGCGGCGGGGCAGCCGCGGTCAGACAGGCGGGCCGGGCCGCATCTCCGGGGCGGTCGGCCCATGAAATGGCTGGCAGCGCCCTCCTGTCTGGTGACTGACAGCGGAAATGTATGCACTGTTGAGGACATCCGTGAGATTTTGGGCCTGATGGGATACGGAAGCGACGAATGGCTTTGCGTTCTGTCGGTACCGCTGACGGCCGTGGCGCACGACGTCAGAAAGCCAAATGCGTTCGATGGCGGGCTGAACATGATCTTCCGGTCGAATCCGGTCGCGGCAGAACCGTATGGCCGGGCGATAAATCTTAAAAATTATGAGAATGAGTACATTGAAGTGGTGAGTGGACCGATAGATTTCACACAGGTCGGCGAAGTCTTGCTGCATGGTCAGCTCAGCTCACGGTCGAGTGTTGCGTTTGCCGAGCTGACGAAAACGGTAGATTTACCGAAGACGCGTACATTTATCGAAACCGTTATCGGGAGCCTGGCGCCATGACGTTGATTGCCGATCACTGCTGGTACGATAGCGGACAACTGGCCGCAACCATTCATGACCTGTTACTGCATGGCCCGCCCGACGATGAGCGACGCCACACCCTGCCGATCTCCGTGGTCGGACGGGAGCTGGTGCATCCCGATCGTGTCCGGTTTCGGCGCAATATTGAAGGCGCCCTGTCGGACCTTCTGAGGGATGCCCTGCTAGGTGTATTCGATCCGTCCATTCGCGTGCCGATCTTCAGCCTGTCACGTCGGTTCACAAGTCAACGCATGGCACTGCTCATCCTGCTCTATCTGGAGGGCGAGTGGCAAAAGAACGGAAATGACGGCCTTGATCTGCTCATGGACATCCTGATCTCCGAGTTCCCGCGTGATGAAGTGCGGGCGCGGACGATCAACCTGGACTTCAATAGCCCGCTTAAGTCGTGGCTTCCTGAGATTTTTGTCGCAACTGCCAAATGTGCGCCCTCCAGCATTTCGATTGTCATGCGGCGTATGCAGGAGGCCGGCATCAGCGAGTTGTCGTCAGAGGTTGTGAGGTTCTTTGACGGCGAATTGTCTGTGCTGGATGTGGCCAATCTTCTTTGCGTCCTGGATCAGCCCACTGATATCAATGCCTTTGTGCGCGATTACGTTGGCGAGAGTGCATCATTCTTCATCGACCTGATGACTAACGCAAAGGGACCATTTGAGGCCGACGCGGTTATCGAGCATGGGGGCGGTGCCGGCGTTGAGGATGAGCGTGAAAAATACCTGACGATTGAGGTTCGTGACACGCGCGTTGGGGACCGGGTGCCGCTTCGGCTGTCGAGTGATCGGTATAAAATCATTTTCGATAGTTACGTGCATACTGAAATACACGAGAACTCGCCACTTACCGAGCTGGGAATCCGCTCGGTCGATGTTCCCAAATAGGAATGGCAATGGCACTGGAATCCGCAGTCGTCGACAAACAGATCATGTATTACTCTGACCTCGCGTCGAGAGTGCGGGAGGACATCGTCAAAATTCAGGAGGATCACGCCTTCCTGCTGAAAGGGGGCTTATCCAGAACGCGATCGATTTCACGGAAATCTACTCGTATTGCAACCAGACCTCCGCCCATTTTCTGTCGAAACATGCTGATGCGATATTCGAAGACGATGGCGGTCCGTCGATCCTTTATGAACTCCACGAGTTCATCATGGACGACTTTCTGTTTGACTCCCGCCAGAAGCGGGATCTGATCCTGCTTGACCCTTTCAAGGTCGAACTTCGAAATTTCTTGGAGACGATAACAAACCAACAAATCGTCAATGTCACGAACCGCATCTCGCGGCCCCATGAGCTCGACGCAATGCGTGCTTCGCCCCTCTTCGCCCGCATAGAGAGCCTGTCAGACCGTGTTCGCAACGAGTCATATAATCTGACGCCTGAGGAACTGGAATTCGTCAAAGCTTTTGTGCGTGAAAACGTTCCGAACTTTCTGCAGTCGGGCCCGCCGGATGTGCGCAGGCGACTGCATGATGTGTTCGAGCGTGGAAATGTCAGGCTGGGCGCCAATATTCGGGAACTGGTCGGTGACGGAGACACAGCGACCTATAAACGATGGTTCGATGCTCTCAATGAGGTTCGCAGTGACAAGACAGCGAACAACGCAGTCGATGCGAGTGCAATCTCGCTGATTTATGCGCTGAACGATTATTACCGTCGAAACCGCAGGGGTGAGGTTCGCTTCGTCCTCACCACTCGAAGCGAGCTGATGAACACGATTGCCTCGCATCCGGAAGAGCTTGTCCACTGGGCAGAGATTGGCGGCAATCCGATCCGCCACCCCAGGGCAGCGCTGGTCATGCTGGGCGACGACGCCGAGGTGGTTCATGCCGGTGACATCCGGCTCGGCCGCGTTCTTGAGAAATGGGGGCCCAGATGGCAGTTGGGCGAGGAATTGCGGGACCTTGACACTTCTCAGGCGCGTGGCTCACTGACACAGACGGAACTGGCGCGGCGGCGGCAGGCGCTGAAGGCGCATCATCTGGACACATTGCGCCGGGGATGGCAGGACTATATCGGGCTGAAGGTGTCGCGCTACGCTCTCGATAAGCGGCGGGCAGAGCCGAATATTCTGCGTATTCTGTCGGCCATCACCGATCAGGCCGAGTATCGCCGGTATGTCGTGCAGAGCCTGGACGACATGTTTGAGGCCATGACCATGTCTAAGGTCATGCTGCAACTGTATGATCAGCGGGAAATCGTGGATGCATTTAGCCGCGACCCCGGCGGCGAGCCCTCACAAAAGCGGGCGGCCGAGGACAGCCGCACAAAGATGATCGGCGAGCTTAAGCCCCTGACCCTGCGCATTGCCCATGGTCCCAGACTGCCGTTTTCAGTTTATATTTCCTACTCCCGTGTGTTGCATATGGCTGCCGAGGTTGGCGGGGATCCGCTGAAATTGCTTCCTGAACTCGGGGAGGAGGCGCTTCTGCCGTGGAAGCTGCCTATGGATGACGAGAACGATCAGCGGCAAATTTCTTACGAATGGTATTTGGTGGTTGCCTATACCGGAGCGGCGATAGGCGCATGGAAGTTCGCTATGCGCATTTGCGAATGGCTCACACACGAACTCGACGTTAACGTACTCAAAATTTCGAGGAAAAAGGCCGATGGAGCATTCGCAGAAATATATCACGAGGCCGCGTTATTCCGGGTTCGCTGTCTGAGGTACACGAGCTCGGAGGGGGCGAATCTGCGGGACGCGCATGAACTGGTGTCCGGTATCATCGAAAAAGCGCCAAAGGCTCGTCCGATGCGCGAGCGATACTTTGCCGAGCGCCTGAAGCTGCGGTACCTGATATTGACGTCGGACCTTGAGGCGGGGCGACAGGCTAAGGCCCGGCTGCAATTTGAGCCTAGGGATATCTTCGAACAAACAAACGACCACATCGAACGCAGCCGGAAGGCAGACGCCACTGAGGCGCTGTGCCAGAACTATAATAACAAAATCTATCACTGCCTTGAGCTTTACGAACATTTCAGAGCTTTTTATTCGCCCTCCGAGATCATAGCGGACATCGAGAAACTGGAGGCGCTGCTCGTCAGCCAGTTTTCCGACGATACAAGAGAATGGCCCGATAATTTTGTGGATACGGTCGCTTATTCGCGTCTTCGCCTGTGTATCCTTCTCGCCGGGGGGGGCGACGGGTTTCATGGAGGCGACTGAGTTTGCCTCGAAGATCCTGCATCCCTTGCAGGAGCTCGCTTCCCGTCCGCATCTCAGTGCGACGGATCAGACCGATTTTCGTTCACATGCCGCTGAAGCGGAGCAGTACTACGAAGGGATTGCAGAATGAGATTTATTTCTGTCATTACAACAGGCGGCACATTCGATAAGGGGTACAATATTCAACGCGAGCGACTGGATTTCAGCCTCGGATCCAGCATGAGCGATATTATGACCGCCTGTCATATAACTCACGCAGATCTGAATCCGATTAAGGAAATGGATTCTCTCGACATGCAGGATGCTGACCGGTCAGATATTGCACTCGCTGTCGAAAATGCGCCGGCTAAAGGAATCGTCATTGTGCATGGGACAGGCACGATGTTACTGACTGCCAATCACCTTTCCCAGCTAGGCATACCGGAAAAGGTCGTGGTTCTGACGGGGGCAATGACTCCATATCGCTATAGTGCGACGGAAGCGATGTGTAACTTTGGAATGGCAGTCGCAGCGGCCAGGTTACTGGAGCGACCGGGGGTCTATATCGCCATGCATGGCATGGTCGAGCCTTGGCAGACGGTCAGGAAGGTCAACGGAGTCTTTAGTGCTGAAAAGCCGCTGTCTGCGGAAGCTGGTTAATCCGGGCCCGGCGCGTTTGCCATTACTCCGCCGGCGGTCTGAGTTCAGTCGGGCGAGCCGATATTTTACAGGTTGGTGTAGATATGACGTCACCCCTTATTATTTGACTGCTCACGTATGGATGGGCCCCCGAGACGTAATTTGACCTTAGGCGGCGCACCTGGTCCCTGGGGCACCTGGCGTTGAATTGAACTAAGTTGGCGATAAATATAGCTCGCGGCGGCTTCTAACTTTCTGGCAAGGTGAGTCCCCCGATTAAGCTTAAGTCTTTTTGCCTTGCGATGTGTGCTTATAGCCAAAAGGCGGATTTGATACACGGCCCTAAGTGCCTCACGCACTAGGATTATATCAGGATTTGACCGCCACTCTGATAACCTGCCCTTAAATTTATCGAGATCGATTTCTGCTCCTATAAGGTCTCCCATTATGGCGTCGTATTTGTCTTTCCCGATGTCAACGCCTCCCCCGCCCCAAGTATAGCCACCTTTATGCGCACCCCGACGAGTCATTTCGCAGAATCCCGTTGATCGAAGACATAGTTGAGGATGGCGGCGCAGATCCTAATCTGTTCCAGCGCCCGATATGGTTCGAATAGAGTGAACGACCCATGCGCCAGAATATTTCTGGCATCGGGCAGTGTTTTCGCCAGGGTTTCTGAATATCGATTTTCGGCCGTCATTTTGAACCCTGGGATGCCAATAAATGCCGCATCACTCAACCAGCCCCGGTCAATAGCAAGTCGCATCAACTTGCCCAGCATGTACCGATCAAATTCGTGGCTTTCGAGCCTGGCCTTTTCACGCAAGCCATACTCAAGGGCCTGGAGTGCCTGAACATTGGAAACGACACCAAAGCGGTAAATGCAATAGGAGTACAAATAAAGATTTTTCGCTACTTCGAAGGTGACGCGCACTTCTTGCGGCACATGGTCGTAAAGAATGACGCCTTCAACGGAGGCATGATGATCGGTAAGGGACGGATCATTGTATTGGCCCGTCTCATCATCGAATTTCGTCAGGGTCATAATAGATCGCGGGTCTGGATCTGCGAGGCAGTCAACGGATCTGAGGCGATCAAGATCGTTCATTGTTAATCCACGTCCTCTGCGAGAGTATTTCCAAAGTCCGACATCAAAAGTGGCTCATCACTATTTCGGTAGTGGTCACGAATGCGGTCTTTGATTGCGTCAGTATACAATGGATTGTCCTCAGATTGATGTGTAGGTAACGCGACCCGGTATGTTGTAGCACTCTATAATTTGAGTTGAGAGCAGCGAGCTAATTTACATAACTTGGCTACTAACTTGACCAGCCCCGGCCTCGCCAAAATGTCCATCCCAGTCGTAGTCGACTGACGTCTGCGCCGGGAGGGATTTGGCGATGATGTGCAGGTGCTGTGGTCGCAGATGGGTATATCGCTTAAGCATTTTCCAGTCCTTATGTCCGGTAACAAGCGCAACCTGCGGAATTTCAAAGCCCGCCTCAAATAGGCGGCTCGTGCCTTCATGGCGGAAATCATGAAAATGAAGGTCTTCAATACCCAACGCTTTACAGGCGCGTCGGAACGCTGTTCCCACCGACTTGCCGTTGTATGGAAAAATACGCGCATGGTTGCCGTCCGCTGACCGCCGTTGTTCTTCAATAAGCTTCCAGGCGTCATAACCGCTCACAGAGAGGAGAGGGATAGTTTGATGATTACCCCTTTTTTCCTTTGGGTCTTTACGATCCCTGATCGTGAGCGTTCTCATTCTTGGTGTCAGGTCCGCCCAGGTCACTCGGCAGATTTCCTCCTGTCGCATCGCTGTTGCGATAGCGAAGCAAATGATCCGGTCCATCGGAAAGCATGTGCTACCAACTGTCTGAAAATATTTGAGCAGAGAGACGATTTCACCATCGGTCGGTCGCCGATCTCTCTCCTTACCTTTGCCGACAAGGCCTAGCCTGCTTAATGCGATGCGAGCCATGTCCACGTGCTCCACGGTGGTGGGAATTCCATGGATCGCCGCAGCGTGAGACAGAATGGTTCTTATGTACCCGATATCAATGCTGAGCGTCGCAGGCCCGGCGTCTTCATCTGCGCGCGCCCTTCCAAATTGGATTATGCGCTCCCTGTCGAGACTTTCGAACGGGATGCTACCCAAGGCCTTTTTCAATTGCACCATGCTGAAAGCCTTCGAGCGCCCAATTTCTTTGCCCACAGACTTCATATCTGCCAGGTGAAGGTCTATAAGGCCGCCGAATGTTTTGATGCCCGCAACATTCTTTTGCGTGGGCGTCTTCCCATTGTCGATCTCACATTCCACCCGCCTTGCCCATGCTTCGGCATCATGACGCAAAAGGAAGGTTTCGCTGAGCACATGTCCGCGTCGTCGGACCTGCGCCCGCCACCGTCCAGATTTTCGTCTCGTAAAAGTGGCCATGTGCCGCGCCGATGGGTGCAAAACGGGTGCAGTGAGAGAGGGTAGGTGGTAGTATTGGGCCGTTTTTTAGAGCGAATACGGGTGCAATCGTTCTCCTTTTAGTCTCTGATTGTATTGAAAAAATGATTAAAAATCAAGCCTCTATATTCAGCGTTGCGCCCATGATGGACTGGACGGACCGGCATTGCCGCGCCTTCCATCGCACCCTGACGCGTCAGGCATTGCTCTATACGGAAATGGTCACCACCAAGGCGGTGATCCATGGGGACCGCGAGCGCTTGCTGGGCTACAGCGAAGTTGAGCATCCCGTGGCTTTACAGCTTGGTGGTTCCGAGCCGGGTGAACTGGCGAGTTGCGCGAAAATTGCCCAGGACTGGGGCTATGATGAGGTCAATCTCAATTGCGGCTGCCCGTCTGACCGGGTGCAGTCCGGGGCTTTCGGCGCCTGTTTGATGCGCGAACCGCAACTGGTGGCCGATTGCATGCAGGCCATGATCGAGGCGACCAAGCTGCCCGCGACCGTCAAATGCCGCATTGGCGTCGATGATCAGGCACCGCGCGACAGCCTGTTCGCGCTGGTGGAGGCTTGCGAAAAAGGCCGGTGTGACGTCCTTCGCCGTCCATGCCCGCAAGGCCTGGCTGAAGGGCCTGTCGCCCAAGGAGAACCGCGATGTCCCGCCGCTCGATTATGAGCTGGTCTATGAACTGAAGCGCGCCAAGCCGCACCTGACCATCGCCATCAATGGCGGTATCGGTAACCTGGAAGAAGCGCAGGCGCATCTGGCCCAAGGCGTTGACGGTGTCATGCTCGGCCGCGCGGCCTATCATGAGCCGGCCTTACTGGGGCAGGTGGATCGTCTGTTCTTCGGCGCCGAAGCCGATATTGGCCCCTTCGAGGCCCTGGAAGCTTACCGTCCTTACATGGCCGGGCAACTGGCGATCGGCGTGCCGCTGTCGCACATGACGCGCCATATGCTGGGCGTCATGCACGGCCTGCCGGGGGCAAGGGCTTTCCGCCGCATCATGACGGTCGATTCCATCTATCCGGGCGCCGGCCTGGAGGTTGTCGACCGGGCGATACTGGCGGTACGCGAAGCGCTGGCGGCGGTCGAAGCGCGCCGCGAAAGCTACGAACAGCTTAAGGATGCAGGATAAGGCTTGACGGCGTCGCCTCGAAGCGTGACAGCCGGCCGAGATAGCTCATGCCGAGCAATGATGTTGTCAGTCCGTCCTTGACAACCATGGCGTCGACATTGCGCACCGTGCTCTGGCCGATCCCGACCACGCTGAGATTGACCGTCGCGGCATAGGTCTTGCCATTGGCGGTGGTGACTTCACGATCATAGGTCAGGCTTTTGGCGTCAAAACCGAGACGTTGGGCGTCGGCCGGAGTGAGCGCAACGACCGTGGCGCCGGTATCGACCAGGAAGCGCACGGCGCGGGTATTGACGGTCGCATTGGCCCAGAAATGGCCGTCCTTTGCCTTTGGAATGGCAGTAACGTGTGTATCTGTGGTTGTGCCTGCATCGATGGGGCTGGCAGATTCGGTCGTGGCGAGATCGGCCTGGGGCGTGTGCAGGCCGAGCGACAGAACGCCCGTGCCGGCCAGGACGGCGCAGAAGACGGCGCTGCCCAAAACGATCGCTGACTTGAACATGAACTGACACTCCGCGCCATTCCGGCCAGAACCAGCCGGAGAGTCGTTTTGACCCTGTACGCATCCTATTCGAAGAGGGTTGCTTTATGATGAATCAAATGAAAAGACCGCATTCGTGAAAATTAATAAATCAAAGGCGCGTCATCAAAAATTAAAACCATTAAAAACATATAGATACATGTAAATTATAAAATAATTTATTCCGTGTTCGGATTAGTTCTTGCAATGGGGGAATTTTCTGGCATAGTTAACTCACGACGCGACGACGACTGAGAGGGTGGAAACCCCTGCGAGCTGCGCCGCGTCTTCTGGTCCATTCATGCATTTGGAAAAGGAGACGCAACCATGCAAGACCAAGACAAGAAGCAACACGCCATGACTTCCTTCGCCCTGTTCGGCGGGCTTTTCGGGAGTCCGCGCAGCAAGGAATCCCGCGCGGTCAGTCGTCCGCAGGACTTCAAGCCGATCAATCGTAAGTAGGTGAAAGGCGATATGCCTTTTACCTGACCTGAAATGCAAACCCCCTCGTGAGCGATCACGAGGGGGTTTGTCTTAAGTCGGAAAGCCTTCAGGCCATTTGCTAAGGTTTTAGTTGGCGGCTAGCTTGACGCCGGCCTTGGCTTCGGCGGCGGCCATGTTCGGACTGGACTTGTTGACCTTCGTGGTGGCGCCCGAACCGTCGGCGCCAAACTTGGCCGACAGTTCGACCCAGTAGAGGCCATCGGCGGCCAGGAAATTATACTTGTAATCGACCTGGTAGCTGCCGGCGCGGAATTCGCAGGATCTCGATGTTGACCATCTGTTTGCCGGTAACGGCGACAACCTTGGATACGGCGGTTTTGGCGACGCCGGCGGCGAGCATACCGGCGGTGGCTTCCTGGTCATCCGAGCAGGGGGAGGCGTGGGCGGCGGCGGCCGAAAGGGTCAGGATGGCAGCGGCAGCGAAAAGGGTCTTCTTTATCATTTTGTTTCTCTCCTTGAGGTTCTTCAGGGTAAGACCAATGTTATACGAGAGAGGAAAACATTCAGTTAAATCAGACGGAAAGGCTTTCTTAAGGAAGTTTAACGGCAATGGCCGCGACGCCTTGAAGTCAAACAGGCGAAGGGTTAATGGCCGGGCGCCGACTGAAGAGGCACAAAAAAAGATGCGGAATCAAATCCGCATCTTTTTCATTTTCCGCAAATATGAAGGCTTGAGCCTTCCTGTCAGCCTTAGTTGGCGGCGAGCTTGACGCCGGCCTTGGTCGAAGCAGCGGCCAGGTTCGGGCTCAGGCCGCTGAACTTCATGTCGGCGACCTGGCCGCCGGAAACCTTGGCGGTGCCGGTGACCCAGTACAGACCGTCCGAACCGATGACGTTGAACTTGAATTCCGAAACCAGGGCGCCGCCGGCGGCGTCGCAGGTTTCGAGGTTGATCATCTTCTTGGTCTGGGTCGGCACGACCGGGGCGATCTTGGCGCTGGCGGCGGTGGCGATGGCCTTGCCGACCATGGTTTCCTGGCCTTCATCGCAGTCCGCGAAGGCTTGGGTGGTGACGAGGGCGAAGGAGAGAGCGAGGGCGCCGGCCAGGAGGGCCTTGGAGGTCGAGGTTTGCATTTTGCAACTTTCACGCAGGTTTTTACAACAGGGTTCTGAGGGGCCAGGAGGAGGTTCTGTCAGGCCCGTACAAACTGTATACGACCGAAGGTTTAATATCGCGTGAATCATCCCGCAGTGCAATATGGTTAAAATTCCATTAAAAAACGGAGACACTTTTCGGTGTCTCCGTTTTATTTTTTCGGCTTCATGCCTGCGGGCCATGCAGGCTCTTCGGCGGTGTTTTAGGCGGCGGTCAGTTCCGCAAGGAAGCGGCGGATATTTTCGCTCATCGCTTCGGTGCGCTGGGTCAACTGGTTGGCGGCGCCCAGCATTTCCGTCGACGCCTTTTCGGTATCGGCGGCGGAGGCGGACAGTTGCGAGACCGAGGACGAGGCCATCGAGGTGCCGTCCGAGGCTTCGTTGACGTTGCGGGCGATTTCGTTGGTGGCGTCGCCCTGCTGGTGGACCGAGTCGGCGATGGACGAGGCGATTTCGTTCATGTGCTTGATCGTCTCGCCGATGCCCTTGATGGCGTTGACGCCGTTCTGCGCTGCGGCCTGGATATCCTTGATGCGCTCGCGGATCTCGTCGGTAGCCTTGGCGGTTTGCTGGGCCAGCGACTTCACTTCCGAGGCGACGACCGCGAAACCCTTGCCGGCTTCACCCGCACGGGCGGATTCGATGGTGGCGTTCAGGGCCAGCAGGTTGGTCTGCTGGGCGATGGCGTTGATGAGGTCGACCACTTCGCCGATCTGATCGGCGGCGCGGCTGAGTTCGGCCATGGAATCGTTGGTGCGGTCGGCTTCTGAAACGGCTTCGGCGGCGATTTCAACCGAACGAACCGCCTGGTCGCCGATGACGCCGATCGAGGCCGACAGTTCGGTGGTGGCCGAGGCGACGTTCTGGACGTTGTCGGCAGAATTGCGGATGGAGCCGACGGCGTCCTGCGAGCGGCGCTCGTTTTCCGGGCGATGGTCAGCAGGGTGCGACCGTTGGCGTCGAGATCGGAGGCGGCATTGCTGAGCGCGTCGAGCATGTCCTCGGGCTTCGTGGCGGAAGCGTTCGGCCAGTTCGGCCATCTGGCGGGCGCGTTCCTCGCGGGTCTTGGAGGTGGCGGCCTCGATCGCCATCAGGCGTTCCTTTTCCTCGGCGTTCGACTTGAAGACGTTGAGGCTGTCGACGACCGACTTCAGTTCATCGCGGCGGGCGAGGGCGGAGATATCGACATTCAGGTTGCCGTTGGCCAGTTCTTCTGTGGTCTTGGCAATGCGGTTGATGCCGGTGACGGTAACGCGCGAGAAGACGAAGGCGATGGCGCCGGAGACGCAGGCCATGATGACGGCGAAGATGGTCAGGAAGCTGATGCCGGCGGTCTGGGCGGCCTTGGCGTCCGTGGCAGCCTTGGTAGCGGCGGCCACATTTGCCTTGATCAACTGATCGCTGATATCCGACATCTTGGCGTAGCCGTCATCGAACTGAGCCATCATCGGACCGACCGAGGCGAAGTCGACATCCATAACTGAGCCGGCGAATTCGACGGCTTCCTTGTAGGTCTTCACTTCCTTGGCGAGGTCGGCCAACAGCTTCTTCTGCGCCGGATCGGTGGCCTTGCCGCCATCAGCCTTGACGCGGGTTTCGATCTTGCCGAGATCCTCGGTGACCTTGGTGACGGTGGCCGAGGCATTGGCCGACGGGTCGGTGGCCTTCTTGGTCAGGGCGTTATAGAGCTGGCCATTGGCTTCCTTGATCGAGGACTTGATGTCGCCCAGTTCGACAACCTGCGGCAGGGCGCGGTTATTGATGTCGTCGATGGTCTTGCCCTGGCCGTTCATGACATAGATGGCGCCGAAGGCCAGCACGGCCATCAGTGCGGTGGCGACCGCGGCAGGCGCCATGAATTTTACGGTAAACGACAGGTTCGAGAGCTTGAATCCGCCGGTCGGATTAGCGGTACTGGGTTTCGTCATTTTTGGCCCCTGACAAACTTTGAATAGGATTAAGGCGTTGAATTTCTTTCAGACTGTCTCATCCATTCATCGCATACAGGCGCGCAAACGCCGGCGGCGACTCATGGTTAAGATGAGCCTTTGCGCCAACCTGTCAGATTAAGGTTGTTGAAATCCTAACGGCCTGTCCGGGAACACAGAAAAGACAAAAAAAGCGCGCCAACCGCTCTGGTTGGCGCGCTTTTCGGATAGGTTGGGGAATTTTTTACTGGCCAGTTTCCTTTGCGGGGGCCTTGGCAGGCCCGACCGGCGCGGGCGCCTTGGTGGTGGCGACCTCGGCGATGATCTCCTGGGCCGACTTGCCGTGGATTTGCGCCGAAACCTGGACAGGCTTTTGTGTGGCGTCGGCCTCGGATTTAGCCGTGGATTTCAGCGACTGGGCGTTCAACATGGCCACGGTCTGGCTGTCGAGCGCCTGTGTCTTGGCGTTGGCCTGCGGCGTTTCGGCGGCTGTTGCCGGCGCATCCGAAGGCCGGACGGCGTCGAGCGTGTTGGCGATGCGCGAACCACGGCCGCGGAACTGATAGAAGATATGCGAGCCGATTTGGGCCACGCGCTCCATGGTGGCGCCCCAGCCGGGCTTGACGCCGGTGGTGTGGAAGCTGGTCGAGGTGCCGACCGAGGTCATGACATAACCATTGAGCGCGGCGTCAGCCACCGTCTTGGCGCGGCGCCGGGCCCAGCTTTCAACCGGCGCGCCCATGGCGCCATTGCAGACGAAGCTGAACTGGCAGGAGGTGCGCTGGTAGGCCCCCTGATAGACGACGCCGCAGATGGTTTTGGGGTAGGCGGGGTGGCGGACGCGGTTCAGGATGACCTGGGCAACGGCACGCATTCCGTCGACGCCTTCGCCGCGCGCTTCATAATAGACGGCCTGGGTCAGGCAGTCGGAATCGCTGCGATTGGCGTTCTTGAATTTCATGGCCGCTGCGGCACGGATGGCGGGTGCGCTTACCGTCTGGGCATCCAGGGGCGCGGCGGGGGCGATATTGCTGGCCAGGACGATTTTGGCGTCAGGGAGATCGCGCTGGTTGCGGGCATCGTCGGAGATGCGCATGGCGGTCAGGTTCTGGGCGAGCAGGCTGTTATCGGTGCCCGTGCCGGCATATTGCGAAAAACGCATGGCGATATTGAGCGCGCTTTGATCAACCTTTCCGGCCGCATCGAGCGTCTGCATGTCGAGCTTGCCATCGCGTGCCACCATCATCAGGCGGGCAGCGTCCTTCGGCGCGCTGCCGTCGTGAGCCAGGTGGCTGCCCAGGCAGGCAGCGCCGACCGACGCGCCAACCAGGAGGCCCACTGCACTCGCTGCCATGAGGGCGCGCATACGATAGCGCGCAATCGAAATGGGTATCAAGACTATCTGGTCCTCTGTGACAAGGGCGTTACGTGCCCTCCGGGAAAGCCCTGTGGTGTTAGGAATGCACGCTTACTCAATGCAATTAACAGACCAAAGACTCACGCCAGCAGGACAGATAGGACCCGCTGGGCAGGCCGCTATCTAGGAGGCAATTGTGGCGGAAATGTGTTCGTTTTGTGCGGATGCTTGGCGAGCGACAGTTATGCTCTGGAGCTTATAAGAAAATCATGCGAATTGATTGCAGCTTAAAATCTTTTTATTGACAGGAAAAGCCAAGTAATTTTCCGATAGATTATCGGTAATATGAAATCTTTATTATTTGGAATTGCTTTATAGTCAAATTCATATTCTGAAAAGCTTAATTTAACGAAACATTAAAACCCCGTCTTAACAGATTTTCGGGCGCCTTTCCGTCCGCGTAAAGATCGATTGCCAAAATAACCGGCTGGAATCCCAAAAAAAATGCCGCCTGTATGATGACTCCGCTGACAAGTTCTGGCGCCGTAATGCGGCAAAACGGCGTTATCGGCCGGCCGTTTGACGCGCCGCAAAACTTTTATGCGCCCCTTTCATTTTTTTTGTCTCCCCTTATGTTACGTTCATGAGCCGTTCTCCCCAAACTCCCGGTTTTTCCGATAATTCCGGCGCCTTTGTTGCCGACTTCGCCCATACGCCTGTCACCTGGGTGCCACACAAGCCGGAACGGCCGGAAAAATCGGAAGGTGGCCGGAAATTCCGTCTCGCCGCGCCCTATGAGCCGGCCGGCGACCAGCCGACCGCCATCGCCGACCTGATGGCGGGGATCAATGCCCACGAGCATGATCAGGTGCTGCTCGGCGTCACCGGTTCCGGCAAGACCTTCACCATGGCCAAGATCATCGAACAGACCCAGCGCCCGGCCCTGATCATGGCCCATAACAAGACCCTGGCCGCCCAGCTCTACAGCGAGTTCAAGGCGTTCTTCCCGGATAATGCGGTGGAGTATTTCGTCTCCTATTACGATTATTACCAGCCGGAAGCCTATGTGCCGCGCACCGATACCTTCATCGAGAAGGACTCCTCGATCAACGAGCAGATCGACCGGATGCGCCATTCGGCCACCCGTGCCATTCTGGAACGCGACGATGTGATCGTGGTCGCTTCGGTCTCCTGCATCTACGGCATCGGTTCGGTCGAGACCTATACGGCCATGACCTTCGACCTGACCGTCGGCCAGACGATCGACGAGGGGCAGTTGCGCGCCGACCTGGTGGCCCTGCAATACAAGCGCAACGACCAGGCGTTCGAGCGCGGCACCTTCCGCCGGCGCGGCGATGTCATCGAAATCTTCCCGGCCCACTATGAAGACCGCGCCTGGCGCATCAATATGTTCGGCGACGAGATCGAGAGCATCCAGGAATTCGATCCGCTGACCGGCAAGAAGATGCAGGACCTGAAAGAGATTCGCGTTTACGCCGCCAGCCACTATGTCACGCCGCGCCCGACACTCAACCAGGCGGTCAGCCGCATCAAGGCCGAACTGAAACAGCGGCTGGAGCAGCTTCATGCCGAGGGCAAGCTGCTGGAGGCCCAGCGCCTGGAGCAGCGCACCACCTTCGATCTTGAAATGATCGAGGCGACGGGCGCCTGCGCCGGCATCGAAAACTATTCACGTTACCTGACCGGACGCGGTCCCGGCGAACCGCCGCCGAACTTCTTCGAATATATGCCGGAAAACGCCCTGTTGTTTGTCGATGAAAGTCACGTTTCAGTGTCGCAGATCGGCGGCATGTATCGCGGCGACTTCGCGCGCAAGTCGATCCTGGCCGAATACGGTTTCCGTCTGCCGTCCTGCATGGATAACCGCCCGCTCAAGTTCGAAGAATGGGACGCCATGCGGCCGCAATCCATCTATGTGTCGGCCACGCCCGGCAAATGGGAGATGGAGCGCACCCGGGGTGTTTTTGCCGAGCAGGTCATTCGCCCCACCGGCCTGATCGATCCGCCCGTCGAGATCCGTCCGGTCCACAAGGACAATTTCAGCCAGGTCGATGACGTGATCGCCGAGGTGCGCGAGGTGGCGAAGCAGGGCTATCGTTCGCTGGTGACTGTGCTCACCAAGAAGATGGCCGAAAACCTGACCGACTATATGCACGAGCAGGGCATCCGCGTCCGCTACATGCACTCCGACATCGACACGCTGGAGCGTATCGAGATCATCCGCGACCTGCGCCTGGGCGCCTTCGATGTGCTGGTCGGCATCAACCTGCTGCGCGAAGGGCTCGATATTCCCGAATGCGGCTTTGTCGCCATTCTCGATGCCGACAAGGAAGGCTTCCTGCGTTCGGAAACCTCATTGATCCAGACCATCGGCCGGGCGGCGCGCAATGTCGATGGCCGGGTCATCCTCTATGCCGACAAGATGACCGGTTCGATGGAGCGCGCGCTGGCGGAAACCAATCGCCGCCGCGAAAAGCAACTCGCCTATAATGCCGAGCATGGTATCACGCCGGAATCGGTCAAGCGCGGTATCGCCGATATTCTCGACAGCCCGTATGAAAAGTCCGATCGTGTCCAGGTGCCCATGGGCGTGGCTGAGAAGGATGCCAAGCCGTTTCTCGGCTCCAACTTCCAGGCGACGCTGCGCGATCTCGAAGCAAAGATGCGCGAGGCGGCCGGCAATCTCGAATTTGAGACCGCCGCGCGCCTGCGTGACGAGATCAAGCGGCTCAAGACGCTCGATCTGGAATTTGCCAGGGGACATGCTGGATAACGCGTAATTCGTTCATACCGGAAGTGTGGAAACGTCCAGTCTGAATAGCGTTATATATGAGCAACGCCTGTGGACAAATCATGCGCTTTTGACGCATTCACGCCACATTCCCACTGGATTTTTATTTGATTTCGAGAGACCCTTCAGTGTGGGCTGCCAGAGTGTGCCGGGATGACTGGCGCAAAAATGGACGGTTCGGGCTGGCATTCTTCTTGCACAGCTTGACGCTTGAGACATATGGTTGTCTTTGAACACTGACTCGTGTTGCGTTTGTCAAATGGGGTTAATGAGATGCGTAGGACTAGATTAAATGTGGTGCCGCCGGTCTCCAAGGAGGTCGCTTTAGGGGCAAATCCGGCGCCGAAGGAAATCGCCCTCGGTCAGATGATTGATGGCGACAAGGTGATGAGCCTGCCTACGCCGGTCACCCACAAGGCCAGTTTCCCCGAAGACGTGGCGCAGGTCCGTGAAACCCGCACCCAGCGTGTCCGGCGTTTGCAGGAAGAAGCCCGCGCGCTGGCCCGCGAGCAGATCGCCGAGTTTGAAGTCCTGCTCGATGCCACTGCCAAGGCGGCGCTCGAAATCGCCGATGGGGGCGAGGTCTATTCGATCGGCGCCCGCGAAATCTGCCGGCGTCTGGCCGATGAACTGCCGCGCACCCTGCAAACCCTCCAGGTCATTTCCCGGAAGCGCTAGGTGAGGCGCCAGGCACTGATCTAAAAATTCCCCAGAAACCGTTTATTAGACTGGTGCATGGGAGGATTTTCCCATAGTCTTTCTCCTTCCGCGGCCGGAAACCTGATGTTCCGTGCCCACGGAAACGATTGCGATGCGCGATCATGCGAGACGGACGGGAAAGCGAAGAGATGCTCCAGGTCAATACAGGCGTTATGAGCCGTCTCGTCCTGCTGGCAGGTGTGGCCGTGCTGTCAGGTTGTCACAAGAAACCGGAAACACCGCCGCCGCCCGTAATTGCACCGGTGCCGGTGGCTGCCCCCAAACCGCCGCCGCCTCCCCCGGCGCGCAAGCCCGGCCTGTGGCAGACGACCGTTTCGGAAGAAGGCAGCCCGGAAAAACCGCAGGTGCTCAAAATCTGTATCGATGCTGTCACCGACCAGCACCTGGGCATCCTTGGCACTGACCTGTCCGGCGATACCTGCACTGCCAAGACCTTCAGTCCGCAAGGCGAGGGCAATTGGGGCGTGCTGGCCGAATGCGCCATGGGCGCCGGTGTCGTGACCGAATATTCCGGTTCGGTCACCGGTGATTTCAACAGCCATTATGACATGACTGTCCGTTCGCAAACCACGGGCGGCAGCCAGATGAACCGGGTCACTAATTATGTGGTCAACTCGAAGCGTTTGGGCGCCTGTGCCGCCGATCAGAAACCGGGTGACGTCATCAATGATGGCGTCAAGATGAACCTGTTCGGCATGGCCGGCGTCGATCGCGGTGGTGCGAAAGCTCCGGCGTCGGAAGCGCCTCCGCCGGATGTGGTGGATTAAGGTTTTACGCCAGCCAGGCTTTCGGGTTCGGTATCGGACGCTGATGCAGCAGGTGGTTGAACCCCATCACCGCGCGGCCGACCGTATAGCCCAGGCAAAACAGCAGCAGGAGCAGCATTATAGTCGTGATCGCCGGTGCGGTGATATGGTTCTTCTGTACGAAGGTATAGGCCACCGCGTTCAGCAGGACCGGGCCTATGCCGTACCAGAAGGTGCGCTTCTGGAATTCGTAATGGCTCCTGATCCAGTCCGGCGCCTTGTCCTCGGCGAAATTGGCCACCAGCATGGCCAGGAGCGCGGTCAGGCCAAAGGTCATGATCGTGAACAGGATCAGCAGATAGTTGAGATAGGCGGTCAGGCGCGGATCAGCCAGAAAGGCTTTCAGGCCGCTCAGGGTCGTTTCGGCAGGGGGCTTGGCGGTCATTTCGATCTATCCGGCTGGCTTTCCCCGGAGCCTAGTACGGCGGGGCGTATACCGCAATGCAATATTCAAATCTCGATGTTCGGCACCAGCGGTGCCAGGTCGGTGACGCCAATATCCAGGCCGATCTGGCTGAGCAGGGTGGTGATCTGGCCGCGGTGGTGGGTCTGGTGGTTGAAGACGTGGCTGAGAAGCAGGCCGGTCGTTTTCGTGAAGGGCTGGCCGCTGCTGTTACGATAGCTGAGCGGCGCGGCGATATCGGCATCGCTCAATTGATCGATGAAGCGGATATAGAGGGCATCCAGGGTCTCGCGCACCGGCTTCAATTCGGCGAGGGTGGGGTAGAGCAGGTCGGCCAACCTTGTCGGCTTTGGCAGGGCATCGAGCGGCGCCAGAACTTCGCCATAGGGCTGCGGCCGGAAACGATTGAGCCACATCAGGTCGGCGACAATCAGATGGTTCAGTGTGCCGAGCACCGAGCCGAAAAAGGCCCCGCGCGGCGCCAGCAGTTCGGCATCCGGCAATGGCGCAATGACCGCGATCAGGCGCTGGTTCATGACGCTGTTATAGGTCGCCATCAGGCGCAGGTGGTCTTTGTAGTGCATGGCTCCAGCCTATCTCAGGCCGGAGCCATGCCGCAACAGCTTAGTTGAGGGCAGCCATCTGGCTGTTGGTCTTGCTTTCGGCGATCAGATCGGTGACGAGTTGCTCGATATTGGCCTTGATTGCGCCTTCGTTAGCCAGTTGCAGGCGCTTCACACCCATAAAGGCGTCGCTCATCTTGGCGGTGTAGGGGGTGGCGACATCCTTGGTCCAGACCACGTTTCCGGCAGTATCGGTCAGGGTATATTTCACGGTTGCCGTGACGGTCATATCCAGGCCCATCATCGGCTGCTTGAGTTGGACAAGCTGTGCCGAAAGATTGAAGCGGGCGTTTTCGGTGGCCAGCATGGTATTAGCCGCCAGGCTTTGGCGCAGGGCCTCGGCGAAATCCTCGTTCGAAACGTTGGATACCCACATCGGATTGGTTGTCTTGCCGCCGGTCACGGTCGGGGCGGCAATGGCGTGATTGAGTGAGGACGTGCTGTCGATCAGGCTTTGCTGCGTGACGGCCACGGCCATGGCGCCTGGATTGGATGCCGACGCGCAGCCAGAAAGGATAAGGCACGCCGCAGCCGCGCCGAGAAACTTTTTCATGATGTCCCCCCGAAGGTTTATAGGTAACAAAATACTACATTCCACTACCTCCGGTTATTGTCAACCGGGTTCTTTGCGTTTAGAAGCGAGGGAGCCGACATATTATATCCGGCGTGACTTTGAGGGGGGAATGTTATGAAGCGACTAACTGTCGTTATGGGCTTATTGCTGCTGACGGGCTGTGGCGGGCGCGTCGCTCAGCCCGTCCAACTGGTAAGGGATATCGATTCCAGTCTGACCTGTGATCATCTGAAGGCGGAATACGACAACAATCTGAAGCGTAGGGTGGAGTTGACGGGCGAGTCAGCCGACAAGGTCGGCAACAATATTGGCATATTACTGGTTTCCCCTCTGTTCCTGGATCTGTCGGACACGCAAAAGGTCGAAGTCAAGGCATTGTTGGCGCGAAACGAGCGCTTGCAGCAGTTGGCGACGACGAAATCATGCTCCGCCCTTATGCCGGCGGCCACGGGCCGTTAAGGCTCAAACACCACACAGACGCCCGCCTGGTCGGCATCGGCCAGGGCTTCCGGCTTGATCACCGAGACCTCGACACGACGGACATGCGGCAGGGCCACCAGCGTGCGCGCCATGTCCTCGGCCAGGGTTTCGACCAGCTTGATATGACCGCGATCGATGAACTCACGGGCAATCTGGCCGACCAGTTCGTAGTTGAGCGTATCCTTCAAGCCATGGATGGCGTGCAGGTCGAGATCGAAAACGGCGTCGATAATCAACGGCTGAGTGCGGCCATGTTCATGGTCATAGATGCCGATGGCGGCCTCAACCCTCAGGCCCTTGACGAAGACGCGACGCGAAATCAAGTTCATGATAAGGCATCCCACGCATCGGGGGCCAGCAGATCATTCAGGCTCATATCGGCGCGGTGGCACCATTCGCCCAGCCGGATCGGGCAGGCGGCGATATCGTCGGGCCCAAGCACCACGCTGTTGGTCGGGGTTTCCTCGATCTCGAAGCGCACACACTCGAATTCCGGCAGGTGCGCGGCCAGGATGGCGTTCAGCTTCATGTAGAGTGCGCTAGCGACGGCCTCGGTGGTGGGATCGCCCTCGATCACCAGCAGGCGCGGCAGCAGGTCCGGTTCATGCTGGCGGAAATAGCCAATCATCGGATCGTCATGGCCAAGCTGGAAGGCATGATCGAGACTGTCATCGACAAAGCGGTGCCAGTGGCGTTTCAGGTCGGCGAAGCTGGCGGCATAGTTGGCATTGCCCCAGCGCATGGCGCCGGCGTCCTTCGCCTGGAGGCTGACCACGACGAATTCATTATGGCCATGCGGTGTCAGGCACTTCGAATTGGCATCGAAGCGCAGGCGGTGGGCCATGGAAAAGCGGCGTTTGAACTGAAGCTGCACGGGAGGGGCCTATGGAAAACTCCTGCCTGCTAAATCCCATAGAGCCCCCGGAGTCAATCGGTACGTCAGGCGCGCACGTCGAAAACCATGTTGAACGGCGTTTCGGTGGCACGTCGGAAGTGTGAGAAGCCGGCATCCATTGCCACCTTGCGCAGCCGGATTTCGCCGGCCTGCGCCCCCAGGCCGAGGCCGACTTCCTGCGACAGCGAGGCCGGCGTGCAGACCATGGTGGAGGCGCCGTAGAAGATGCGGCCGACCGGATTGAGGTTTTCCTTCAACGTATCATGCGCGAAAGGCTCGACGATCATCCAGGTGCCGTCGGGCGCCAGGGTTTCCCTGACGTGTCGGCCAGCCCCGACTGGATCACCCATGTCGTGCAGGCAGTCGAACATGGCGACGAGGTCGTACTCGCGCGCCGGGAAATCCTTGGCCGAAGCCTGCTCGAAGGTAACGCGATCATCGACCCCGGCTTCCTTCGCGGCGGCCCATGGCGCGTTCGATGGAGGGGCCGTGATAATCGAAGCCGGTCAGTTTCGCGGTCGGGAACGCCTTGGCCATCAGTATGGTGGAGGCGCCGTGGCCGCAGCCGACATCGGCCACCCTCGCGCCGTGTTCGAGCTTGTCTTTCAGGCCGTCGATCGCCGGAATCCATTCCTCGATCAGGTGCGCATTATAGCCGGGCCGGAAGAAGCGCTCGGTGCCGCGGAAGAGGCACTGGCTGTGGTCGTGCCAGCCGACCCCGGCCCCGGTGCGGAAGGCTTCGGCGATCTTCGGTTCATCGAGCCAGATGGACTGCATGATCTCAAAAGCGCCGCCGAAAAAGGCCGGGCTGTCCTCCTCGGCAAAGGCCATGGCCTGTTCCGGCGACAGGCTGAAAGTGCCGTCTTCGTCATTATAATCGATATATTCGGCCGCGGCCTGGGCGGAGAGCCATTCGCGCAGGTAGCGCTCCTTGTAGCCGGTCTTGCGCGCCAGGCTTTCGGGCGTGACGGGCACGCCGTCGGCCATGGCCTTGTAGAGGCCGAGCTGGTCGCCCAGCAGGACAGTGGCGCCGGTGACGGAGGCGCCCAGCTCGCCGACCATCCGGCCGACCAGTGCATCGAGTTTTTGGGGATCGGGTTGACGCATGACTGTGCTCCTTGTGAATGGACCACTTCGTCTCTGCGCCGGAAAGGATGTGCGGAACTTTTGCCGGAGTGTACGCCTGTCCGAAACGCGCGGCAAGCGGGCTCAGTTCAGCCCGCCATCAGGCGGGCGGCGGAGGTTTTTGCACGGGTTTGACCTGTGCCTGGGCGGCTCTTTTCAGGGCCAGTTCGGCCCGTGCCGTTTCGAAAGCCTCGGTGTAATCGACATAGGTGACCTTGGGGCCACCGGCGGGCGCGGCCTTATGGGGCAGCGGCGCGGCGGAGGCTGGTGCAGTCTGTGCGATATTTTGGACAATGTCTTCAGCAGCGTCCCACCATGATCCCAGAGCCTGACGGCGCTCTTCGCCCCATTTCAGCGTACTGGCCAGCGAGACGCGCGCCTTGATGGCCGCGACCTCATGGGTGGCGCGTTCGGCTTCGAGCTGGTGCGGATTGGGCGACTTGTCGCGCGTCTGGCGCTCGGCGCGGTCGCAGCGGCTGTAGACGCGCTCGATCATGGCAGCCACGCGTACGGCGCGCTCGACGCCCGGCATATCTTCGGGATCGTCC
This sequence comes from Asticcacaulis sp., assembly GCA_024707255.1. NCBI lineage: Bacteria > Pseudomonadati > Pseudomonadota > Alphaproteobacteria > Caulobacterales > Caulobacteraceae > Asticcacaulis > Asticcacaulis sp. The sequence goes on from JANQAC010000001.1 coordinate 2,214,854, forward strand.
ATGGCGGTGATCTTCAACAGCATTCGGTCGGCAAAGGCGCGCAACATCTCGCGCCGCTCTTCCGGCGTCAGTTGTGCCTGTGCTGTCTGGTCATCCAAAGCCATGGGTACAGAATGCACCGGGAAATTTGAGAGGGGATAATTGTTGGGAGTTGGCCCTTAGGCGGCGTTGACGATCTCGTTAAAAGTGCAAAAGCGGACGTGGCTAGTGAACAGCATCGTTCGTAAGTATGAGACCGCCGGGTACTCTCTGTAAAATTTCCCCGTAGTTAGTTGGTCGCTTCATAATGTTGGCCAGCTCGGAATCTTGCCGTCTGAATGCTGCATTAGGAGCGGCAATATGTACGGTAGACAAGAGTCATAGTTCAAACTACAGTCGAATCAAAAGGAAAGAGGGCTATGCGTTTTCCGGAGACCGGTCGGATCATTTATGAACGAAATCCCATCCGGGAGGTGATCTGTCAAATCAGTTTTCCGCGCGCCTTAATCATTGAGGGAACTCTTCCTTTTGAATTTCAAGAGGCCATTAAGCCTCTCTTCCCTAACGTATCGATCCGCGATATAGTCCCGCTCTCCATTACGTCATTTTCGCCAAGCGAAAATGACGCTGCACTTGATCGACGCAGACAGCTGTACGATTTTTTCCACCGAAGACGGGAAATTCACTTGTACGTTATCTAGTGAATTTCTGGCTTTAACGGCGACCTCGTACGAATGCTGGGAAAATTTTCTTCAACACCTTCAACCTACACTCGAAGCGCTGGCTGACATATATTCGCCACCGTATTTTACAAGACTCGGGCTTAGGTATCGAAATGTCTTCGATAGGGAGACGTTAAATCTTTCTGCGACACGGTGGGGAGATCTGGTTCGACCGGCTGCCTTGGGCATTGTATCTGAGGAAGATGTTAAGATAGATGATGTAATCGAAGCACAGTCTGCGGTTGCGATCGAGCTAGAAACGGGAAAGTTGTTTTGTCGATATGGCCTTTTGAAAGAAGGCGATGGACCTAACAAGTTCCTGTTGGATAATGATTTTTTTCTTGATCAAAATATACGAGGAGTAAAAGATGCAGTTGGCACCCTCGCAAAACTTAATAACCAGTCAGGCTCAGTCTTTAGATGGTTCATCAAAGACGCGCTCCATAATGCTATGGAACCAAAAAACGCTGAGAAAAAATGAGCAATCCCATATGGTAATTTATAACTGTGCTATAAACGCCGGCTCAATTTTTACGCAAGCTATGCCAAAGGCGTGGGTTTTGGCGAATTATCGACCAATGGGGAAGAGCATTGGATGCGTTTTTAAAGTTGATAGAGTTGTACAAGATTTTTATTGGTTTGAGGAAAGGCAAAACACGAAATCGTTCGTGACCGATGAACCAAGTGTGCCCAAATCTGATCTCTCTTGGTATTTTGAAGCAACTGCAAAAAGTGCTGGTAAGGCAGAATCAAGCGAAATCGTTGCAGTAATAAATGGATTTCATCAGCTTGTTGCTAAAGGCGAATTCTCGACTATCGATTCACTGATTACTCTTTGTGACGTGAAAAAAGTTAGAGACGAAATATTGGTGGCGTTTGTTGAAAGCTTGTATGCTTTTCGAAAAAATATTGCTCGTTACGAGAAGCTATTTCTCAAGGTTGGACGAGAGTTATCTGCTCGGGGATATGATCGTAATGAAGTTTTGCAAGGTTTGAGCGAATAATATGATTTTTGGAGGGGGGAGATCAGGCATTTGATAATCTTGAAGATGTCGGGTTGGCTATCAAGTCGACATCATTAGGATATCACTGCGGCTTTTTTTATGTAGTAGATGGGGGGGAACCCCGGTTCTTGCATTTAGCATTTCATCATGATTTAAGAGATGAAATGGCGAGGCCGGATTATTTTTGGATTAATTTGAAGTATCCGAGTATTCGTAAGAGATCTTTGGCTGCATATTTATCGATAATCAAAGCGGCCAATGAAAACCAAATCGCATATGGATTTGATACTGGCGACGGCGCTTTCGATCCTGACAATGGATATTATTCCACTACGCTTCCCGGAAAAGGACTGACGTGCGCAACTTTCGTTTATAAACTGCTAGAAGCGAGAGGCTATCATCTGATTGATTTTTCTACGTGGGAGGAGCGTGCCGAAGATTCTGATTGGTTCACGAAAATAATCGAGGCGATGCGATTACATGGTGCGTCAGCCGAGCATATCGAAGCCATGCAAAACAATCTGCCAGCCAGGCGGCTCAGGCCTACCGAAATTGTGGGCGCTGCCCTTGCGGACGATCGTCCGGTAAGTTTCGTGGATGCTAAGGCAATGGCGGAGCAAATCGTGGTGCGGATGGCAAGTCTTGCCGCATAACTTCACGCGCGTTCCGGTAATTTGTTCGGATCAGAAAACGAAAATCGTCAAGTCGCCCAGCAGCGGATATGTCCTATTTTGGGCACACCATGCCACTTCAATCAATTTCGGTACTGGGGCGCAAACGGGCGCAGAGCGTCTTTTTGTTAATCTCGGTTTGCGACCGAAAAGCTATTGCGCTTCACCACTATTTCCAAACAAAAAAGCCACCGCGAGCGGTGGCTTTTCGTGCGTCTAAAACAAGCAATCCTTACAGATAGAACTGCACCATATTCTGCAGCGAGACCGGCTTGATCTTCGGGGCATTGCCGGCGGTGCCGAACTGCTCGAAACGGTCTTCGCAGACCTTTTGCATCAGGGCATAGGCCGGCTTGAAATAGCTGCGCGGATCGAAGCCGGCGGGGTTTTCGGCCATGGTCTTGCGGATGCCGGCGGTGATGGCCAGGCGCAGGTCGGTATCGATATTGATCTTGCGCACGCCCATCTTGATGGCCTTTTGCAGTTCCTCGACCGGTACGCCCCAGGTCTGCGGAATGGCGCCGCCATAGGCGTTGATCTCGTCCTGCAATTCCTGCGGCACCGAAGACGAGCCGTGCATGACGAGATGGGTATTGGGCAGGCGCTTGTGGATGGCCTCAATGACGTGCATGGCCAGCACTTCACCATCCGGCTTGCGGGTGAACTTGTAGGCGCCGTGGCTGGTGCCCATCGCAATCGCCAGGGCATCGACGCCGGTTTTGGCGACGAAATCGACGGCCTGGTCCGGATCGGTCAGGAGCTGATCATGCGACAGGACGCCCTCGGCGCCGTGGCCGTCTTCCGCCTCGCCCATGCCGGTTTCCAGCGAGCCCAGAACGCCCAGTTCGCCTTCGACCGAGACGCCGCAGGCATGGGCCATCTCGACCACCTTGCGCGTGATATCGACATTGTATTCGTAATCGGCGGGGGTTTTGGCGTCGGCCTTCAGGGAGCCATCCATCATCACCGAGGTAAAGCCGTGCTGGATGGCCGAGGCGCAGGTGCCTAAGCTATTGCCGTGGTCCTGGTGCATACACAGCGGCACTTCGGGGTAGATTTCGGCCAGCGCATTGATGATGCGCTTCAGCATCAGGTCGTTGGCATAGGCGCGGGCGCCGCGCGAAGCCTGGAGGATCACCGGGGACGCGGTCTTGCGCGCCGCCTCCATGATGGCGATGCCCTGTTCCATGTTGTTGATGTTGAAGCCCGGCACGCCGTAGTTATTTTCGGCGGCGTGATCGAGCAACTGACGCAGACTTATACGAGCCATTATTTTCCCTTTTTGGCTAATGTAATTGCCCTGTGGCGGGGCGGTAAACTGTCCGGACGGAGTGGTCTTTGACCTGTTTTGAACCATCCGGACATAAATTTTAAATAGGCCAGTAACCCTGCAATTACTGTTCCAAATTACGCTTCGAGGGCAGCGACTCCTGGCAGAACCTTGCCCTCCATCCATTCCAGGAAGGCGCCACCGGCGGTCGAGACAAACGTCATGTCGTCGGTCACGCCGGCGTGGTTCAGCGCGGCAACGGTATCGCCGCCACCGGCCACGGCGACCAGCTTACCTGATTTGGTTTGCTCCGCAGCAAATTTCGCGGCGGCGACCGTCGCGGCATCGAAAGGTGGTAATTCAAACACACCGAGCGGGCCGTTCCAGATCAGGGTCTTGGCGCCGGCCATGATCTTGCACAGTTCATCGACCGTCTTCGAGCCGGCGTCGAAAATCTTGTCGGCATCGGAGAGGGGCGCGCCGATGTCTTCGGTGCGGTTGGCGGCATTGGCCTTGAATTCCTGGGCCACCACGATATCGAGCGGCAGCAGCAGGCGGCAATCGGCTTGGGCCGCGGCGGCCATGATCTCAAGCGCGGTGTCTTTCAGGTCTTTTTCGCACAAGGAACCACCGACATCATAGCCTTGTGCGAACAGGAAGGTATTGGCCATGCCGCCGCCGATGGCGAGGTAATCGAGCTTGGTGACCAGGTTCTTCAGCAGGTCGAGCTTGGTCGAGACCTTGGAGCCGCCGACAATGCCGAGCGTCGGACGCTGCGGGTTGCCAAGGGCCGCATCAAGCGCGGTCAGTTCGCGGCGCATCGATTCGCCGGCATAGGCGGGCAGAAGGTGGGCCACACCTTCGGTCGAGGCATGGGCGCGGTGGGCGGCGGAGAAGGCGTCGTTGACGTAGATGTCGCCGAGGTGCGCAAAATGCTCAGCCAACTTGGGATCGTTGGTTTCTTCGCCTGCATGGAAACGTGTATTTTCGACCAGCAAGACGGCACCTCCACTAAGGTTGTCGGCATCCAGATAGGCGGGGTGTTCTTGCGTGTCTTCTGCGAAACCGGCGGGTTGTCCCAAAAGGGCTGAAAGCGGCTCGACTATGGGTTTCAAGCTCATCTCCGCGACGCGCTTACCCTTCGGGCGATCAAAGTGCGCCAGCAGGACAATACCTTCAGCACCTAGCGACTGAAGTTTACGGATAGTGGGCAACGCCACGCGCAACCGGGTGTCATCGGTGACGCGGCCATTTTCCATAGGCACGTTGAAATCTACGCGCACAACAGCCGTTAACCCGATAGGGGCGGTGAGGTCATCGAGGGTTTTAAAGGGCATGGGAGGCTCCGGCGAATGGAAAAGTAAAGTAAGAAACCCCACCACCATTCGCTATGCTCATGGTCCCCCTCCCCAAACGCTTTGCGTTCAGGGAGGTATATAGAGTGCTTTCTTATACCTCCCTGAATTTGTCTTCAAATTCGGGGAGGGGGACCGCACGAAGCCGTAGGCTGAGATGCGGTGGTGGGGTTTCTTGCTTAGATAAAAACATGAAAAGTCCCGCTAGATTGCTCCAGCGGGGTTCAGCTTATCAGAGGAACTTGCCGAAGGCGACGGCGGTATCGGCCATGCGCGAGGAGAAGCCCCACTCGTTGTCGTACCACGAGAGGATACGCACCAGCTTGCCGCCGATAACCTGGGTCTGGGCCAGGGCGAAGGTCGAGGAGGCCGGCTCGTGGTTGAAGTCGTGCGACACCAGCGGCTCATCGGTATAGGCCAGCACGCCCTTCATGGCGCCATCGGCGGCAGCGATGATGGCGGCATTGATATCGTCCTTGGTGACGTCGCGCGAGGCATTGAACACCAGGTCGACGGCCGAGACGTTGGGGGTCGGCACGCGGATCGAGGAGCCGTCGAACTTGCCCTTCAGTTCCGGGATGACCAGACCGATCGCCTTGGCGGCGCCGGTCGAGGTCGGGATCATGCTGAGGGCGGCGGCGCGGGCGCGATAGAGGTCCTTGTGCATCTGGTCGAGCGACGGCTGGTCGTTGGTATAGGAGTGGATCGTCGTCATATAACCCGACTCGATGCCGCACAGGTCGTTCAGCACCTTGGCGACGGGGGCCAGGCAGTTGGTGGTGCAGGAGGCGTTCGAGATGACCATGTCGGCGGCGGCCAGGCTGTCGTGGTTGACGCCGTAGACGATGGTCTTGTCGGCGCCGTCGGCCGGGGCCGAGACGATAACGCGCTTGGCGCCGGCTTCGAGGTGGGCAGCGGCCTTGTCGCGCGCGGTGAAGATGCCGGTGCATTCAAAGGCGATATCGACGCCGAGATCCTTGTGCGGCAGTTCGGCCGGATTGCGGATGGCGGTCACCTTTATGGGCGCATAGGTGCGGCCATTGGCGGTGATGACCAGGCTGTCGCCTTCGACGGCGACCTTGGCGGGGAATCTGCCATGGATCGAATCGTAGCGCAGCAGATGCGCATTGGTTTCCACCGGGCCCAGGTCGTTGATCGCAACCACTTCGATGTCCGTGCGGTTATGCTCGATGATCGAGCGCAGAACCAGACGGCCGATGCGGCCAAAACCGTTGATGGCGACACGTAAAGCCATGGGGGAATCCTTTTATGAGATAGCAGCACCAATCGCTGTAATTGCGCGGTGGTTTTTTAACCTCAAGGCTTTGAAGTCAAGCCTTATTTCGCGCTGATCAATATATGGTAACGCTATCACCGCAATTCCAGATCAGGGGCTTATAATCAGGGCTTTCGGAGGAAGTTTTATAGTCAAATCTGTAACGATTTATCGCGCCAGTATCGGCAGAACCATCAACAGTTCAAGACCTGCAACTTCGGTGCCTTCGTAGCGGTTTGCAGCGGTCAGGGTCCCGCCTTGCGCTTCGGTCAGGGCGCGCGCCACGCTGAGGCCAAGACCCGTGCCGCCGGTATCGCGGTTGCGTGAGGATTCAAGGCGGTAGAAGGGCTCGAACACCGTCTCCAGAGCTTCGGGCGGCAGGCCTGGACCATTATCGATCACGCGCAATTCTGCCTTGCCGCCACGCGCTGACAGTTGGATGCGGCAGCCGCCGGCATAGCGACCGGCGTTTTCGACGAGGTTGATCAGGATGCGTTTCAGGGCCACGGCGTCACCCTTGACCATGATATTGTCCTCGATCCGTGACGGCTCCATGGTGCAGACGGCGCACAGGTCGTCGCTCAGGGAATCGACAAGGGCCGAGAAATCGAGCAGGCGCAGGGTCTCGTTCATCTTGTGGGCGCTGGTGAAGCTCATGGCGCTGCGGATCAGGCCGTCCATATGGGCGATGTCACCGTTCAGCTTTTCACGCAGCGGGCCGGGGACATCTTCGATACGCAGGCGCATCCGGGCCAGGGGCGTCTTGAGGTCATGGGCGATGGCGGCCATCAGCATGGTGCGGCTTTCGACCTGCTTGCGGATACGCGCCTGCATCTCATTCAGCACATCAGCGGCGGCGCGCACCTCGCGTGGTCCGGCGGAAAGCACGGGTGGCGCATTGTCTTCCACGCTCAGCTTGGAGGCGGCTTCCGAAAAGGCGATGATCGGCCGGGACAGGCGCTGGGACAGCCACCAGGCCAGCGGCAGGATCAGGAGGGCGGTCAGCACGAAGCCGAGCAGAAGGCGCTCTTGCCAGGGCGCGATCAGTTCCTTCGGCGGCGTCAGCACGCGCCAGGTGCCATCCTTGAGCTGCCAGGCGGCGCTGAAAGCCGGGTAGAAAATTTCCGCCCGCGTTTCGCCATTGACGACGCGATTGCCACCAAAATTACCCGGACCATTGCCGGGAGGGAAGTTGCCCCCCTGGCAGGGCCGAAGCCTGGATTCTGGCGGTCCACCTTGCGGCTCACTTTGGTGATCGTTCGGGGAGGCTTGCATGGCGGGCTGCCGGCTATCTGCGGACTGATCCTGAGAGGCGCTGAACCGGGGATTATCCGGCCCCGAATCCGGCCCGGCGCTGGAGCCATTGTTCGGTCCCATCGGGCCACCCCCAAAGTTGGGACCGCCGCCAAAATTATTGCGTTGAAACGCGAACTGCCTGGGGCCGTTATCGAAGCGCCCGCGCGGCTTTATATGGACGAAGATCGTATCCGCCGGCACGTGCAGTTCCGCCGCCAGCCTCTGGGCGATACTGGACTGGAAGTTGAAGGTGCGCTGGGCGCGATCATCATCTGTGGCGGGCGCCTGATCGATAAAGGCCGGGCGTGCGGAGACGGTCGTGGCCTTGAGCCTGTGACCATTCTGCAGACGGACCTCGCCCGTCTTGAGCGCGGTGACGGCCTCGGCCAGGCTGTAACCGGAAGGCGGGGGTTCGGGCGCCATGAGCACCACAAGCACGGGTATGACCAGCGCCAGAACGAGCACGGCGAGGCTCAAGCCCATCACCTGCCAGAAGATCGGCAGGGAGATCAGCAGTTTACGCGGGGGGAGGCGGGCAAGGGACTCAAAGACGGTTCCGGTTACTTCAGAGGCTTGAACATATAGCCGATGCCGCGGATGGTACGGATGATGTCTTCATTGGCGTCATCGCTCAGCTTTTTGCGGAGGCGGGAAATCTGCACGTCGATGGCGCGGTCGAAGCTGTCGGTGTTCGGCCCGTGCAGGTAATCGAGGATCTGGTCGCGGGAAAGGGCGCGGCCCGGACGATCGAGGAAGACGCGCAACAGTTCGAATTCGGCATTGGAAAGCGCCACCTGTATGCCGTCGGGGCGGACCAGGGTGCGCTTGATATTGTCGAGCTGCCAGTTGAAGAAATGCGTGATCGGCGACTTCTCACCATTCCCGTTGCGGGCTTCGCGGCGGCGCATGACAGCGCGGATGCGGGCCAGCAGTTCGCGCGGATGGAACGGCTTGGCCATGTAGTCATCGGCGCCGAGTTCGAGGCCGACAATGCGGTCGATTTCCTCGCCGCGCGCCGACAGCATGATGACCGGCGGGCCGCCCTGTTCATTGATCCGCTTGCAGATCGAGAGACCGTCCTCGCCCGGCATCATGTAATCGAGCACGATCAGGTGAATGTCACCGCGCGCCAGGATCTTTTCCATGTCTCGCCCTTGAGCCGCCGTCTGGACCTCGAAGCCGTTCTGGCTCAGGAAGCCGCTGATCAGTTCGCGTAGATCGGCGTCATCATCGACGACAAGGATGCGCGTGGGGGTGGCGGTGAGGGTTTGGGACATGACGGACTGTACGGCTGATGACATGGCGACGATACTCGTGATTGAGGGCGCTGATAAGGAAAAAGACCTGTGACCGCAATGACGCAGGCTTACGGCTTTCCGATGTCGCCGCTGTCATAATAAATCTTATTTTGGCCCGATTCCGAGGTCGGCCTGACATCGGCGGGCAATATGACGGGCGCATCATGATGATCAACAGAGAGCGACTGATGTGTCGCTCTTTTATGAAATGACGAGGATACACAGCATGTTAAAGCCTGTTCACTGGCTGGGTCTGTCCCTGGCACTCGCCGGCATATGCGCCCTGCCGGCCCTGGCGGACGGAACGAACGCTGAAACAACCGATGGCCTGGCAAGGCCGGCCTTCAGCGATATCGATACCAATAAGGATGGCATGATCAGCCAGGCCGAATTCGACGCTTTCCATCCGAAAAGACCGGATGTGGATCATGGACGCGGCCGTGAGCATGACGGCCCCCGTGGCAGGGGCGGTCCCATGCCTTTCCATGGACCTGATATCAAACAACTCGATACCGACAAGGATGGCAGGATCAGCCTTGAGGAATTCAGCGCGCCGATGAAGGCCCATTTTGCTCGGATGGATGCCAACAAGGACGGTTATCTCGATGAGACCGAATTGAAGGCGCCGTCCCCGCCACCGGAAGGGGGACCGGATGGAGATGGTCCGCCGCCACCTGAAAAGTGAGGATTTCCGGGAGGCATTGTGCCTTCCGGCAAGGGCGACCGCCCGCCGGCGCTGATGCGCCGAGCCATGCGGCTTGAGCTGAAAAAAAAGTTGCCGTGGATGGCACACCTGGCCGGAGCGAAAGCTCCGGTCTTTTTTTATGAAAAAATTCCGCAAAAATTTTTGCGACGGAAAATATCACCGCTTCCGTTTGACTGGATAACGGCACGAATGGGGACTGTTCGTTCTATCCACTCAGGAACTCAACTCATGTCACGTACACTGACGTTTGTTTCTATCATGGCGCTTGGCGCGGCCCTTGTGGGCGGTGCGCTGGCGCAAACCACCATGAATATGCCTGGCAAGCATCACGGCCCAAAAGCCGGTATGCGCTTTGACGCCATGGATACCAACAAGGACGGCGCGCTCGACAAGAGCGAAGTCGAGGCCAAGTCTGGGGGCCGCCTCGCCAAGGCTTTTGACGAGATCGACGCCAATAAAGACGGCCAGGTAACGAAGGACGAACTCAAGGCCGGCTGGCAGGCGCATCGCGCCGAACGCCAGGCCAAAATGCTCGCCCGCATCGATACCGACAAGGACGGCAAGGTGTCGTGGGCCGAAAGCGAGGCCATGGCGAAAGCCCGCTTCGACAAGGCCGACGCCAACCATGACGGCTTCCTTGACGCCACGGAATTGTCGCAGGGCCATAAGGGCTGGCGCCATCACCGTCAGGATATGGCGCCCCAGCAGGGACGCTAAACAGCTTCTGTAATGTCCGTATCTCCCCGGAGCGGACAGGACAGATCGGAGCCGTGACAGCCGCCGCTGTCACGGCTCTTTTTTGCAAAAAAGAGCGAAGAGGCGCGCAAACGTGCGCGGCGCGCAGTCGCGCTTGCCAAAATGCGATTGGTCATCGCATTTTGGAGGCATAAAACGGCTCCGTATGGAAGTAGAAAATAAAAAAGCCCCGTCCGGAACTCGGATGGGGCTTTTGTTTTTGGAGTGTGCGGCTTTTTACAGCGCGGCCTTGACCTTGGCGACCACGTTTTCAGCCGTGATGCCGAACTCCTTGTAGAGGCGGTCGGCTGGGGCCGACGCGCCGAAGCTCGACATGCCGACAAACAGGCCGTCTTCGCCGATGAAGCGTTCCCAGCCGAAGCGAGCGGCGGCTTCGACGGCGATGCGCACCGGCGCGGTGCCGATGACCGAGGCCTTGTAAGCCGCCGGCTGGGCGTCAAAGACATCCCACGAAGGGGTCGAGACGACGCGGGTTGGGATGCCATCGGCTTCCAGTTGCTTTTGTGCTGCGACGGCGATGGAGACTTCCGTGCCGGAAGCGAAAATGGTGGCCTTGGCGTCACCGGAGGCGGTGACCAGCTCGTAGGCGCCCTTCAGTGAAAGGTCACCACCTTGCGAACGGACAGCCGGCACCTTCTGGCGCGACAGGACAAGCATGGATGGGCCCTTGGCCTTTACGGCGGCTTTCCAGCATTCGGCGGCCTCGACCATGTCGGCCGGGCGGAAGACGTGCAGGCCGGGCATGGCGCGGTAAGAGGCCAGGTGCTCGACCGGCTGGTGGGTCGGACCGTCTTCGCCGACGCCGATCGAATCGTGCGTCATGACGTGGACGACCTTGGCGCCCATCAGCGCACCGAGGCGGATCGCCGGGCGGCTGTAGTCCGAAAACACGAAGAAGGTGCCGGCATAGGGCAGGATGCCGCCATGCAGGGCCATGCCGTTCATCGCCGCAGCCATGCCGAATTCACGCACGCCGTAATGGACGTAGCGGCCGGCATAGTCGGGCTCGTCAAAGGCGGTCATGCCTTTCACCAGGGTATTGACCGAGCCGGTGAGGTCGGCCGAGCCGCCGATCATGGATTCGATCACCGGCGTCAGGGTTGCCAGTGCCTTGCCGGAGCAGGAGCGGGTGGCGTCGGCCGGCTTGGTGGCGATAGCGTCGGCGATGTGGGCATCCAGCGCTTCAAACGCATTGGCGGGCAGCTTGCCGGTCATGGCGGCGGCCAGTTCGGCGCCTTTCGGATGCGCCTTGGCACGGGCATCCCAGTCCTTGCGGACCCCGGTGCCCTTGCGGCCGGCGGCCAGCCAGGCCTTGCTGATGTTTTCCGGCAGGGTGAAGGGGGCGGCCAGCCAGTCCATATGTTCGCGGGCGGCCTTGATTTCATCGTCCATCAGGTTGTAGCCGTGGCCGTGCTTGTCGCCTTCCTTAGCGCCGGCGCGACGCGACACGGCGGTCTTGCAGGCGATCATGACCGGCTTCTGCTGCTGGGTGGCCCAGCGCATGGCGGCGGCGATCTTGGAATGATCGTGGCCGTCAACGGCCTTTACCGCCCAGCCGGCGGCCTTGAAGCGGGCGAGCTGGTCGCCGGTTTCGGCCACGGTGGCGTAACCATCGATGGTGACATTATTGTCGTCGAACAGGACGATCAGGTTCTTCAGCTTGAGGCGGCCGGCCAGCGAGATGGCTTCGTGCGATACGCCTTCCATCAGGCAGCCGTCACCGGCGATGACCCAGGTGCGGTGGTTGACGAGCTCGTCACCGAAGCGGGCATTGAGGTGGCGTTCGGCCATGGCCATGCCGACGGCGGTGGCCAGGCCCTGGCCGAGCGGGCCGGTGGTGCATTCGACGCCGGGGGTGTGGCCGTATTCCGGGTGGCCGGCGGTGGTGGAGCCCCACTGGCGGAAATTCTCGATGTCCTTCATCGAGACCGATTTGAAGCCGGTCAGGTGCAGCAGCGAATAGAGCAGCATCGAGCCGTGGCCGGCAGAGAGCACGAAACGGTCGCGGTCGGCCCAGTCGGGTTGTTTCGGATCGTACTTCAGGAACTTGGTCCACAGCACAGTGGCGACATCGGCCATGCCCATCGGCATACCCTGGTGGCCGGACTTCGCATTATGCACCGCCTCCATGGACAGGACGCGGATGGCATCCGCCATAAGAACACCGGAGGGCTTTGTTGTGGGAGCGGCTGCAACAGCGCTTGTGGACATGGGTGAGTCTCTATTAAAGTGTTAACGAGTACGGAGATTTGCCGTGCCTTTAGCCGAACTTGCCGGCTAAGTGTAGAATTTAATGCGTTTTGCGCACGATTCTTACCGGTTTTGGTCCGGAAGCGGACGAATCGGGGAAGCGCGGCGCATATCGGAGGAGAGCGGTTATGGAGCATTCCCAGACTCATTTGGCACCGAATCATCCGGCTGGCGGTAGCCTGAATGTCGCCGTCGATCGACTGGACCGGGCGCTGGAGGCCCTTGAAGCCCGTGTTCGGGCGCTGCAATCCGGAGAACCCCTGCCGGAATTCACCGGCTCCGGCACCAATGACGAGTATGAGCGGGTGCTGGCCGAACTGGAAGAGGCGCGCACCTCCAATGCCGAACTGGCCGCCGCGGCTTCCGCCGCCCATGCCGCCCTGGGCGCCGCCGCCGCCAATATCCGCCAGCTTGTCAGTGGGGTAATGTAATGGGAGAGGTCACGGTCCGCGTCAATAACAAGCCCTATACGGTCGGTTGCGCCGATGGCCAGGAAGGTCGCGTGCAGGAACTGGCGCGCAAGTTCGACGAGCATGTCGAGATGGTGGTGTCCGATGTCGGTTCGATCGGCGAGGTGCGGCTGTTCCTCATGGCGGCCCTGCTGATGATCGACGAGATGCAGGATCTGCGCCTGCAACTGGATGAGGCCAGTTCGGCCAATGCCCGCATGAACGCCGGCGCGCATGAAATGGAGCGCAAGGCGGCCTTCGCCATAACCGACGCCGCCGCGCGTCTGGAGCGGCTGTTGGGGGCTTAGATATTTATATCTCCCCAAAACGCTGAAGCGTTTTAGGGAGATATAGGTTATGCTAAGCACCCGGCCACGATATCGGCGTCTTCTTCTGTATTGTAGATATGGAATGACAGGCGCAGCACATCGCCACGCCGATCAAAGCGGCAGCCGGCGGCGGTCAGGGCGGCCATCGTCTTCTCCATATGCGACGGTTTATGGCACAGGGTGCCGCCCTTGTCGGAACGATCCGACGGATCGATCCGGGCGATCAGGGCGCGGTTGTGCTTGATTATCGCCTCCACACCGATATCGCGGATGGTGCGAATGCCGGTGGTGGCCAGCACATAGGGTGCGACCGAGGGCGTGCCGCCCCAGAACCGGCGGGCATCCGAGGCATAATGGAAATCGCGGATATCGAAATCAAACGGGTTCTCATGCGAAAACCAGCCGACATTCAGCGGCCTGAGGTCATGCGGACACCATAAAAAACCGGCGCCCGGTCCGCCGCACAGCCATTTCAGGCACGAACCGATCAGGGCATCGGCCTGCCAGGCCGTGACATCGATCGGTAATATGCCTGCCGATTGCGCCACGTCGATAATGCTGAAAATGCCGCGCGTGCGGGCCAGGCCCGCGATCTCCGCCACCGGAGACACGATGCTGGTATTGGAATGGACGTGCATGGCCACGACGACCGCGACATCGGATGTCATCGCCGCTTCCCAGGTGGCGATATCGGCGGGATCGCCTTCCAGAATCCCAAAACGAAAGCCCAGCCGTTGGGCCTGTTGCGCCACGAAACCCAGCGACGGGAAAGCCTGCGCCGACATGATGATCCGGTCGCGGCCCTTTTCCAGAGTCAGCCCTGAGAGAAGGGCGAACAAGGCCGCCGAAACATTGGGCTGCGGGCAGTAGTCCGCCATCCGCCCGCCCAGCAGATCGGCCAAAGCCGTGCGAAAATCATCAATCGCATCAAGCCATAAGGGCCAGCTTTCGCCGGGGGTCGCGGTCCAGGGGGTAAAGAAATGTGCCTCGAAATCACCGCGCGCCGCCTTTGGCAACAGGCCCGCCGAATGACTGAGCAAATAGGGACCACCGGGCGGCTTTTCAAACAGCTCGATCATTCGGCTACGCTCAGTGAGGGCCGGACCTTGCCATAGGCACCACCCCAGGCATCTGTCATCTCATGGCGCACGGCCCATAGTTCGGGGAAGAAGCGGTGACGTGCGCCAGCATAGAGCAGTTCGACCGGCCGGCCTTTCAGCGAGGCCGCGCCCATGCCGATGGTCCGCTGGATCAGGAAGATATGGTTGGATCGGAACTTGCCCATGCGCTCATCGAATTCGATCAGGCATTCGGCAATGACATAGGCGTCGTCATGGGCATATTTGGTGTCGTAGATATCGCGCACCGTCAGGCCGCGACCGGTGAGATAACGGGCCTCATAGGTCTCCCAAAGTTCCGGCGGCATCTTCATCAGGGTGCGGAAGCCGGGCGATTCGGCCGGAGCCATTGCCCAGTTGCAGGCGGATCTGCTGGTAATCGTGCGGCGACATGGTTTCCAGCAGGTCAAGCTGTTCGCTCATCAGCCGGATAATCATATTGCAGCGGGAAAACAGGGTCACGACCTTGTGGACATGACTCGCCTGCATGTGGTCGTTAATATCGAGCAGGGTGTGGACCATCAGTTTCATCCACAATTCCTCGACCTGGTGGACGATCTGGAATTGCAGTTCATCGGCATTGACCATGGCCGCCATCGGCTTCTGGCAGGCGAGCAGGCGGTCGGTTTGCAGATAGAGTTCGTAATCCAGCTTCGCGGGCGCGGAAAGCTGGTCGATATAGGACTGGCGGTTCATGTCGTGTCTCCCTTTTGTGGCCAGCCTAACGCGCTTTTCGCTGAACATTGTTTCTATTGTGCTTGTAATTTGCGCTATATAGGAAACGATTTATCTGAATATTTGTTCGTGGAGAAACGAATGGATCGTTTTGATGAGGCCATATTGCGTGAACTGGAGGCCGATGGCCGGCTGTCCTTCGCCGAATTGGGCGACCGCACCGGCCTGTCGAAATCGCCGTGCTGGAAACGGGTACAGGCGCTGGAAGCGGCAGGCGTTATTCGAGGCTACCGCGCCGACCTCGATCCGGCCATGCTGGGCCTGTCGACCCTCGCCTTTGTGCAGGTGACGGTTTCGTTCGAGCGTCACGAAGCGTTCGAGCAGGCGGTGGCGGCGCATCCGGCGGTGCTGAGTTGTCACGCCACGGTCGGGGCCACGGATTATCTGATGCAGGTGATCATGCCGTCGATGGCGGCGCTGGATGATTTCCTGCGCCAGACCCTGTGGCGGTTGCCGGGCGTCGAGCGCTTCACCACGACATTGGCCATGCGGACGATCAAGGATAATGGCCGGTTGATGGTTTGATCAGGCCTCTTTCTTCTTGCCGATCCTCGGTTCCTCGCCTTTCAGAAGGCGGCGGATATTCTCATGGTGGCGGATATAGATCAGCACGGCCATGAACAGCGCCATGCCGAGGAACGGATAGGGCGCGACATGCAGCAGGAAGGCAACCGGCACGACCAGAGCAGCGGCGACCAGGGCACCGAGCGAGGATATCCGGAAGACAAAGGCGGTCAGCAGCCACAGGGCAGCGGCGATCAGGCCCATGGGCCAGCAGGCGGCGAACAGAGTGCCGAAGAAGGTGGCCACGCCCTTGCCGCCCTTGAATTTCAGCCACACCGGAAACAGGTGCCCGAGGAAGGCGGCGGCCCCTGCCAGCGCCATGGCGGTTCGGCGGGTTTCAATATCGGTTTGCAGCAGCAGGACAAAGGCCAGGCCGACAGCCAGAGCGCCCTTGCCGGTATCGCCGATAAAGGTGATGGCGGCCAGGTCCTTGCGGCCGGTGCGCAGCACATTGGTGGCGCCGATATTGCCGGAACCGACCGTGCGGATATCGATGCCCGCCGCCTTGGCCGATATATAGCCGAACGGAATTGAGCCGAGCAGATAACCGCCGATCAGGGCAAGCGCGTAAATGGCAATATCGGGCATGGTTTGTCCTAGGCGTGTTCGTAGACGATACGGCCGTCCACCAGCGTTTTCAGCACCTTGCCCTGTAATGCGCGGTTTTCAAAGGGTGAGTTCTTCGATTTCGACAGGATGTCTTTTTCGCGCAACGCGAACGGCGCGTCGATATCGACCAGGATCAGGTCGGCGGGCGCGCCTTTGGCGATGCGGCCGGCGGCCAGGCCCAGCAATTGCGCCGGATTTTGCGTTACGGTGCGCAACAGGTCTATCAGTGGAATGTCGTTTTCGTGGTGCAGGCCGATCAGCGCTGGCAACAGGGTTTGCAGGCCGAGCGCACCGGGCGTGGCTTCGGAGAATGGCAGGCGCTTGTGTTCGGCCGGTTCCGGCGAATGGTTCGACACGATAACGTCGATCAGGCCAGTCGAAACGGCATCGATCAGGGCCAGACGGTCGCGTTCGGCGCGCAGGGGCGGATCGAGGCGGAAGAAGGTGCGGTAGTCGCCGATGTCGAGTTCGTTGAACATCAGGTGGTTGATCGAGGCCGAGGCGAAGACCTCCAGCCCCTTGGCCTTGGCGCGTTCGAGCGATTGCAACGCGCCGCCGGTCGAGATCAGGTCGACCAGGAAGCGCGCGCCGGTCATCTCGGCCAGGGCGAGGTCGCGCTCGATCATGATGCGTTCGGCCAGCGGCGACACCCCGGAAAGGCCCATGCGCGCCGCCATTTCGCCGGACGTGGCGACGGCGCCTTCGGAAAGCCAGGGCTCCTTCGGGCGATGCGCGATCAGGGCGTTGAAGCCGTTGGCATAGTTCAGCACGCGGCTGAAGATCTTCGAATTGACGATCGGCTCGTCGGCATTGGTGAAATAGAGCGCGCCGGCCTCGGCCATCAGGCCGATTTCCGCCATCTGCTTGCCTTCCAGCTTCTTGGTGGCGGCGCCGGCGGGGTATACGTGGACCAGTTCGATATCGCGCGCCCGGCGCAGGATGAAGTCGGCCATGGCCGGTTCGTCGATGCACGGATCGGTGTCGGGCTGGACGACAAAGGAGGTCACGCCCCCGGCGGCGGCGGCCAGGCTGGCGGATTTCAGGGTTTCGGCGGGTTCGTGACCGGGTTCGCCGGTCTTGACGCGCATATCGATCAGGCCGGGCAGGAGGGCGTTTTCGTCGCAATCGATAAGGCGGATGCCGGCGGGCAGGGCGGGGGTGCTGTGGCCCAGGGTGACATCGGTGATGATGCCATTGGTGACGATAACCGAGCCGGGGCCGTCATATTCGGTGGCCGGATCGATGAGGCGGGCATTGACGAAAGCAAGAGAGGTGGTTTCTTTGGTCATTTCTTTGCTTCGCAATTTTTGAGTGCAATTTCGTTGTAAGTCGTGGCAAATTTTTCGGCATTTGGAGAGGCCATATCAGACATGCCCTGAATGTAGACCACAACATATATAACATCATCTGACGTTGGCGATGAGGGCTTGACGAGAGCGGGCGCGTCCTTCCCTGGGATGCTATAACTCCAATTTCGAATGGCGTAGAGATTACATTGGCCTTTTGCAAAGTCTTCTGACGCCATCCTTGCCGCATCGTCTGGATTCAGGTCACTATCTGCCACACGAGAAGCAGTGGTTCGTTCTAATGCGGAATGTGTCGCTGCCGATATCAAACTGTTATTTGAGTTGTCATCAACATGCTCAGGACTACAAGCCTGAATTAATAGTGAGGAAAATAAGGCAGTTCCAACCAGATATCGTTTCCTCATCGGTCATTCTCTAGTCGCGCAGCCAGCGAGGCCAGCACGGCCATGCGGGCGGCCACGCCCATCTCGACCTGATCCTGAATGAGCGAAACCGATAGATCGTCGGCGATTTCCGAATCGATCTCGATGCCGCGGTTCATCGGTCCGGGGTGCATGACCTTGGCGCCTGGGGCGGCGACCGCCAGTTTCTCGCGGTCGAGGCCAAAGAAGCGGTAATATTCGCGCGCCGAAGGGATAAAGGCGCCGTCCATGCGTTCAAGCTGGAGGCGCAGCATCATCACTACATCGGCGCCGGCAATGCCTTCGCGCATATCGTGATAAACCTCTGTGCCCCACTGGTCGGCATCGCCCGGAATGAGCGTCGGCGGACCGACGAGGCGAACATGGGCGCCCATGGCGTTGAGCAGGATGACATTGGAGCGCGCCACGCGGGAATGGGTGACATCGCCGCAGATGGCTATGGTCAGGCCGTCGACATGGCCGAAGGCGCGGCGGATCGACAACATATCGAGCAAGGCCTGGGTCGGGTGCTGGTGCTGGCCATCACCGGCATTGACCACCGAACAGCCGACCTTCTGCGCCAGCAGGGCCGCGGCGCCGGAGGCCGAGTGGCGGACCACCAGCAGATCGGGCTTCATGGCGTTGAGCGTGACGGCGGTGTCGATCAGGGTTTCGCCCTTGGCGACCGACGAGGTCTTCATGCTCATATTAATGGTGTCGGCGCCGAGGCGTTTGCCGGCCAGTTCAAACGAGGACTGCGTGCGCGTCGAGTTCTCGAAGAACATATTGACCAGGGTGCGGCCGCGCAGGAGATCGAGTTTCTTGGTCGATTGCCGGTTGAGATCGACGAACACGTCGGCCAGATCGAGCAGATTGGCGATATCGGGCGGATCGAGATCCTGCGCACCCAGAAAGTGCGGCTTAGGGAAGGCGTGCAGCCGGGCGCGGATCAGTTCGTTAAAATCGGTCATGTGGCGTCTTCATGAGTCTGCATAATTGTCATGCTGACAGAAACTGCCGGCACAGTCGTCATTATTCCGCAGGAATTGGCTTTGCCGCGTTTTGGCGGAGAATGTCATAAAGTACAAGTCATAAGGACAAGATATCCGTGAAAAGCCAAAGCGAAAAGGCGGCAGAGTTCGCTGCCTTACATGAACGGGGCTGTTTCGTCATCCCCAACCCGTGGGATCGCGGCTCGGCGCGGCTGCTGGCGGGGCTGGGATTTCGCGCCCTGACCACCACCAGCGCCGGTTACGCGCGCTCGCTGGGTGTGAGTGATTATCAGGCGGGGCGGGATCATGTGCTTGAGCATGTGTGTGATCTGGCGACGGCGACCGACCTGCCGCTGGCGGCCGATCTGGAGAATGGCTTTGGCCATCGGCCGGAGGCGTGCGCGGAGACGATCCGCTTAGGCGCCGAGGCCGGACTGGTCGGCGGTTCGATAGAGGACGCCACAGGCGATGGGCGGGTGATCTATGATATCGCCGAGGCAGCGGATCGCATTCGCGCGGCTGCGGAAGCGGCGAAGGGCCTGCCGTTCAGGTTCATGCTTGTGGCGCGCTGCGAGAACTATCTCCATGGCCGGTCCGATCTGGCCGATACCATTGCGCGTTTACAGGCTTATCAGGAGGCGGGCGCAGACGTATTATATGCGCCGGGTATTTCAACTGCCGAGGAAGTCGGTGAGATTTGCCGCAGCGTCGATAGGCCGGTCAATGTGCTGGGTGGATTGGGCGCCAAGCCGTTGTCGGTCTGCGAACTGGCGGAACTGGGCGTGCGGCGGGTGTCGCTCGGCAGCTGGCTGCATTCGGCGGCCATGACGGCCTTTGTCAATGCGGCGCAGGATGAGACGTTCGGCTATATCGCGGATCTGATCGGCGGGAAGCAGATGGATCAGTGGATGAAAGAGGGGGCGGGATGATCTCTCAAGATCTCCCCCTGTTGCAGGGGGGGGCTTGGAAATTGCGTTAAGCAATTTTCAAGAGGGGGTAAAATCGGAGGTTTTTACCCCTCCGTCTCGACGCGCTTTGCTTGCTCGACACCTCCCCTCCAAGAGGGGAGGGTTTTCTATTTTAAACCAGATGAAACAGCCATAACAACAGCGGCATGGTGACCGCGCTCAACGTCGTGGTCAGGGCCACGATGCCGGCCATCAGGGTCGCGTCGCCGCCCATATGCCGGGCCTGGACATAGGCCGCGGCCGCACAAGGGGCCGCCCCGCAAGCCAGCGCAATGCCCTGCGCCATGCGGTCTCCGCCCAAGGCACAGCAGATCGACCAGGCCAGAATCGGCATGACCAGTATCTTGAACAGCGACACCAGCCCGACCAGAATCGGACGCCGCCAGACATAACCAAAACTAAGCCCCGCGCCGGCGAGAATCAATCCGGTCGGGATGGCGGCCTCGCCCAGCATGTTCAGCGCTTTCTCGGCGAAGGCGATGTCGGGCACCTGCAGGAAGTTGAGAAACAGGCCGATCAGGCACGAGGCAAAGATCGGATTGGTCAGGAGCGTTTTGACGAACCACATTGGCGTGCGGTCGGGCGTCCCGCCTTCGGGTTCCCCCCAGCGCGCGAGCACCAGTATGCTGATCATGTTGCTGGCGGGAATAAGCGCGCTGATCGCCACGGCGGAGAGGCTATTGGCGTCAGGCCCGAAGATCGAAGCCGCCACTGGCACGAAAACAAAGGAATTGAAGCGGATCAGGCCCTGGAAGACGCTGGTGAAGGTCGGGCCGGAGAGTTTCAGGAAGGGCTTGAGGGCAAAACCGAAGGCAGCGCCGATGACCACCGAGCCGACCACGCCGATGGTGATCGGTCCGGTGGAAAAGCCGGAGAGGTTGGCGTGCCAGATGGCCGGCACCAGAAAGCCTGGATAAAGGACGTAGACGGCGAACTTCTCGATCGGCGGCCAGACATTGAGCGGCAAAAAGCCGGATTTTTTCAGTCCGTATCCGAGGGCGATCAACAGGAAGACCGGGGCGATGCCGTTGAGAATGGTGACTGAGGTCATTCTTGTCGCTCACGGCTATCGCGCTGCGCGCTCGCCTCCGCAGGGGCGACGAACGATCGCCGGCGCCCGGTCGGGCGCTGAAAGGCGACGTCAGGCACCCGCCGCGTCCTTCATGCGATCCAGCGCGCCCTGCAAGATATAGGCGGCGGCGGAGCGGTCGATGACCTCGGCGCGTTTGGCGCGGGTCAGGTCGGCTTCCTCGATCAGGAAGCGGTTCATCACGGATGACGACCAGCGCTCGTCCCAGAAGGCGATCGGCATATCGCGCAGGCGCAGAATGTTGCGGGCGAAGGCGCGGCACGACTGGCAGCGCGGCCCTTCCGTGCCATCCATATTTACGGGCAAGCCGATCACCAGGCCATCGGCTTCGCGCAGGACCATCAGTTTAAACAGGCGCTCGGCTTCCAGCGTGAACTTGCTCTTCTTGATCAGTTCCAGCGGCGAGGCGATGGTCAGGGAAATATCCGACACGGCAACGCCGATGGTCTTCTCCCCAGATCCAGCCCCAGCAGGGCGCGGCGCGGGGCAAGCGCCCCTGCCAGTTCGGTAATGTCGATAACGGCCATGACCCTGCTTTGGCGTCTATGAAGGTCCGAGTCAATCCCGGTCTGATGGTTGCTGTTGAAATGGTTTCGACGTGCAAATATTCGACGGAATTTGAATATTAAATCTATGTAATAAATTACCGCAATGTAATTAATGAAATTCATGTAATATATTGATCCGATTTAATAATATTCATGTTTCAATTTCATTTTAACGAGCGTAGATGTGTCTCCAGTTCTTCTGAGTATTCATTCAGCATCTGCTTAAATCGCAAAAAGGAAATTCATCATGTCTCGCTCGATCTTTATCGCCGCTCTGTCTTTTGGCGCCCTGTCGTTTGCCGCCCTGGCCGCCGGCGCTGCCAATGCCCAGGAACGCCGGCCGGCCGAAGTTGTTGTCACAGCGAAGCACCTCGATTTTACCAACGCCCGCGAGGCGCGCACTTTCTACACCAGATTGAAAGCCGCGGCGAAAACAGTATGTACAAGCGCGGTCTACAATTCACGGACGGCTATGGAAGATGAGGCCTGTGAAGACCGGGCTCTGACAAATGCAGTAGAGGATATCAACGCTCCGCAACTGAGCGCTCTTCACGGACATCCGGATCGCGCCACGGCCTATGCCGAGCGCAATACCGGATCGCGCCGTAACTAAGCTGACGAAAGGGAGCTGTTGCCATGTTTCGTATTGCTTTGACTCTGGCCCTCCTGTCGGGCTTGACTGCCGCGCCGGTCGCCTTTGCCCAGGAACCGGGCACCACTAAGGTCGATGTCACTTTCCCGACGCGCCAGCTTGACGATCCGGCCGAAACGAAAGCGGTCTATGCTCGTCTTTACAAGGTGGTTCAGTATGTCTGCCAGACCGAAGGCGGTGAGGGGCCGTCCTGGCGGATCGCCGATGACCGCGCCTGTGAGGATGAGGCGATGCAGGGCGCCTTGCAGCAACTGAACAAGCCTGAATTGACCGCGCTTTATACGCCGGGTGCCCCTCAGATGGCCCTGGCGGACATTACGCAGAGGAAGTATTGAAGTTTTTTTGTGTAATCGTTTCTATGAATGTGTCTTTATTAAAGATAATTGTTACAATTAAAGGGTAATATTGCCTGTTGTTTCATTTGATATTTTTAATATATGGGTATTATTTTAATAAATGTCAAAAAATTCATAATAATTGTATTTCCATTTACTGTGAATGCGCGTAAACCGCGTGCATTCACAGTTGCGTATCCACTAAAATTGGAGAGGAAAAGATCATGCTAGATCGATGTTTTATGCTGCCTTGCTTTCCGCCGCCGCCCTGACGACAGGAAGTGTTTATGCGCAGACCCTTGTCACCGCACAACGGACCGTTTCTGCCAGGGGCGTGAATTTTCAGGACGTGAAGCAGGTGCGGTTCTTCTACGCCAAGCTCACCGCGGCCGCCTATGATGTCTGCGCCTGCGAATTCTATGACCCGCTGACGCAGATGGCCGACAAGGCGTGCCAGGACGACGCCGTCAATTCCGCGGTAAGCCAGGTGGACAAGCCTTTGCTCAACAGCGTGAGCAAGCGGCCTCGCGTTGAACTGATCGCGCGCAATACAAGTGGCGGCGACAGGCCGGCACTTGTTGTTTCGGGATTGGATCAGTAAGGCAGGCCGAACAGCCCGAAGTGGTGAGAAGGCTCTGGAGGGGCTTTTGAACGCGGCCCCTCTTGCCAAATCCATCCTCAGCCTTTAACCGGACTGCCTTAGAGAATTAAGGAGTCTGGTCATGGCCATCGATGTGGCAACCGTCAAGAAAGTGGCGTCGCTCTCCCGCCTGCGGGAAAGCGATGAGCGCCTGCAATCGCTCGCCGGCGAACTGAACGGCATTCTCGGCTGGATCGAGCAGTTGAACGAGGTCGATGTCAGTGGCGTCGAGCCGATGACCACGGCTATCGAAATGCCGCAGCCGATGCGCGAGGACGTTGTCACCGATGGTGATAAGGTGCGCGAGATTGTTGCCAATGCCCCGAAGACCGTCGACGGCTTCTTCATCGTGCCGAAGGTGGTTGAATAATTATGACTGAACTGACCAAGCTGACTTTGAAGGCCGCGATCGACGGCCTGAAGGCGAAGACCTTTTCTTCCACCGAACTGACCGAGGCCTTTATTGGCGCCATCGAAACCGCCAATCCGGCGCTCAATGCCTATGTCGAGTTGACCTTCGACAAGGCGCGCGCGCAGGCCGCAGTGTCCGATGCCAAGCTGGCGAAAGGCGAGGGCGGCAGGCTGGAAGGCGCGCCGCTGGGCATCAAGGATCTCTATTGTACGGCGGGTGTGCGCACCACGGCCTGTTCGGGCATCCTGGAAAACTTCGTGCCGACCTACGAATCGACCGTGACGCAGAACCTGTGGGACCAGGGCGCGGTCATGCTCGGCAAGCTGAACATGGACGAATTCGCCATGGGGTCGTCGAACGAGACCTCGAAATGGGGCAATGTTGTCAATCCGTGGAAGTCGCGTGGCTCGAATGCCGAACTGACACCGGGCGGGTCTTCCGGTGGTTCGGCCGCCGCCGTCGCCGCCGATCTGTGCCCGGCGGCCACGGCCTCGGATACCGGCGGGTCAATCCGCCAGCCGGCCGCCTTCACCGGCACGGTCGGGATCAAGCCGACCTATGGCCGCTGCTCGCGCTATGGCATGGTGGCCTTCGCCTCGTCGCTCGATCAGGCCGGCCCGATCACCAAGACTGTCGAAGACGCGGCCCTGATGCTGCAGGCCATGTGCTCGCACGATGTCAAGGACTCGACCTCGCTCGACCTGGCCATACCGGATTTTTCGTCCTTCCTTGGCAAGTCGGTAAAGGGCCTGCGTATCGGTATTCCCGATGAATATCGTCTCGATGGCATTCCGGCCGAGATCGATGCGCTGTGGGAGCAAGGGATTGCCTGGCTGAAGGACGCCGGCGCCGAGATTGTCCGCATTTCGCTACCGCATACCAAATACGCCCTGCCGTGCTACTATATCATTGCGCCGGCGGAAGCCTCGTCTAACCTCGCCCGTTATGACGGTATGCGCTTCGGTCACCGCACCGATGCGGCGCAGTCCTTAACCGATGTCTACGAACTGTCGCGTTCGGAAGGCTTCGGCAAGGAGGTCAAGCGCCGCATCATGATCGGCACCTATGTGCTGTCGGCTGGCTTCTATGACGCCTATTATGTCAAGGCGCTGAAGGTGCGCCGCCGCATTGCCGAGGATTTCACGAAAGCTTTCGAGAGCTGCGATGTCATCCTGACCCCGGCCACGCCGTCCGCCGCCTTTGAACTCGGCGACCAGGTCAAGGCCGCCGATCCGGTGCAGATGTATCTCAATGACGTCTTTACCGTCACTACCAACCTGGCCGGTCTGCCGGGCCTGTCGGTGCCGGCGGGGCTGGATAGCCAGGGGCTGCCGCTCGGTCTTCAGGTCATCGGCAAGGCGCTGGACGAAGGCACGGTACTCAACATCGCCTCGGTGCTGGAAAAGGCTGCGGGCTTTTCGGCCAAACCGTCGAAGTGGTGGTAGCGAGAAACAGATAATATTGATACGCTGCCTCATGGCGGCCGGTCATTTCAAGCCTCCCGCCGGATTGCGGGAGGCTTTTTTGATGTTCGGGCGCCTGGTGGTGGGGATGATGCTGGTGGCGGGTGCTGCCCAGGCGCAGACGGCCGTTCCGCCGCCACCCGCTGCGCCGCAGGCGCAGTCCTCGAAGCAGGAACTGGAGGAATTCGCCAAGGGATGCGCGGCGGTTTACCTGATGGCGGCGGATACGGCCAGGGGGATGACCTCAGCCAGGCCATGGTGCGCGGCGCCAGCACCGTCGATTATTACCGGCAATCGACGGGGCTGTCGCCGGAGCGGGTCAATCAGGATATAACCGATATGCGCAACAGGCTGACGGAAAGGCTGGCCCGAAATCCGCAACCCAGCCTCAAGGAACTGCGGGCCAACTGTGACGCGGCCTTTTCAACAGCGGGCCAGTAGGGCTAGGCGCAATTGTTTTACCCGCGCAAGCACATCCTTGCGGGAATTCCCGATTATGCCTTACCCTGTGTGCTGGCGTGATGCCTTTAAAGGAGCGGGTGAGTCCCGGTGTAGCATGATGCGTATGATCAGTACGGGATATGCGGTGTTAGTAATGGCTCTGCTGAGCGCGACAGCCGCCGGAGCGCAGGAGAGACCGGCGCCGACCACGCCGGATTCGGCAGCCCCTAATGATTCACCCAGCGATGCGCCCAGTGACGCGGATGTCGCTAATATGGCCCTGGTCTGCGTGGCGACCTATGACCTGGTTCTGGCCGGAAAGCCTTCCGGTCCGCTGGCGGACGATGCCGCCGATGCCCGCGATCTGGCGCGGTCCATCTATATTGAAGCCAGCCAGAGCGATGAAGCCACGGCTGACGATGATATCGCACGGGGCGACAAGGCTTTGGCGACTGCCATTTCCAACGGCCAGGGCAATCTGGATGAATACCATTCGACCTGCGACAGCCTGCTGATGGATGATGACCAGGATAGCTCTGATACAGGCGCAATTTCCTGATCATTCCTGATTATCTGGCCGCCTGCGGCGCCAGCCAGACATCGGCTGTTTCAATGACTGGATAGACATTCATGCCTTCGGCGCCCGGCGGAATGACGGCGATCTGGTCCGGCGTCGGCAGTTTTTCCAGTTGGCTGGCCACGGCCACGCCACTTCCGATGAGAGTAGTGGCGAAGAGGGCCAGGCTGACGGTCAGGGCATTTATATAGGCCGGCACACGGGCCGGTTTGCGAAGGGCCGGCGGGTTCCAGTAAATCGAATAACTGCCGGGGTGGGTTGCGTCCAACATGTTTAATCTCGTGCCATAAATCTGTAAGGCTCCGCCTCACCTTGTTCTTGGGGAGATTAGCCGTCTGGCTGTAAGAATTCAGTGCGCCCCAGATTTTCGGGAAATAGACGACCGGTCAGGGCTTTGGCTTGCTGGTTCCTTTCATCTTCTGCTCGCGCCCTGACGGTTTCCTTAAGCCGCATTTAGTTGAATCTGTATCTAAAGCTTGTGTTCGTCGCGCTTTTGGGCACTATCGGCAAAAATGCCAGGTACTGGGACCGGAGAATACCATGACAACCCCCGCCGCCACACATCCGAAGGAAATTACCGTCCGCGGGATTATCCTCGGTGTGCTGATCACCCTGATCTTTACCGCTGCCCAGGTCTATCTCGGCCTTAAGGTCGGCCTGACCTTCGCCACCTCGATTCCGGCGGCGGTGATCTCCATGGCCCTGCTGCGGTTCGCCAAAACGGCGACCATCCAGGAAAACAATATCGTCCAGACCATTGCCTCGGCGGCGGGCACCCTGGCCTCAGTGATCTTCGTGCTGCCGGGCCTGATCATCATCGGCTGGTGGAAGGACGTGCCGTTCTTCATTACCTTCGGCGCCTGCGCCATCGGCGGCGTGCTGGGCGTGATGTACACCATGCCGCTGCGCCGGGCGCTGGTATCGCAATCGACCCTGCCCTATCCAGAAGGCGTGGCGGCGGCGGAAGTGCTGCGCGTCGGCACCTCGTCGCGCGAAGGCGCGGCGGAAGGCTCTGCCGGTCTGTGGGCGGTGATTCTTGGCTCCGTCACCTCGGCGCTTTACGCCGCCGGGGCGGCCTCCAAATTCCTGGCGGCCGAAATTTCAACCTATTTCAAGGTCGGCAAGACCACGGGCGTTTCCGGCATGGCCGGGTCTTCGTCGCTGGCCCTGGTCGGTGCCGGGCACCTGATGGGCATTACGGTCGGCATCGCCATGTTCTTCGGGCTTTTCCTTGCCTGGGGCGTCGGTGTGCCGGTTCTTTCCACCTATCAGATTGATAGTTTCTGGCCACTGCATCTGGTGGCGGCGCATCCCGATCCGGCGCTTTCGGTAGCCGCCTATGCCGAACAGGTACGGGCGGACCAGATTCGTTTCATCGGGGCCGGCGCCATCGGCATGGCCGCCATCTGGACGATCGGCAAGCTGATCGTGCCGGTGTGGGGCGGCCTGATGTCGGCGCTCGAAGCCGGCCGCGCCCGCAAGGCCGGCACTATGGACCTGCCGCGTTCCGAGCATGACCTGCCGGTGTGGATCGTCGGCCTGGTTATCATGCTCTCCATGGTGCCCGCGGGCTGGCTGCTGTTCGGTTTCCTCTCAGGCGGCCCCCTGACGGATCTGGCCTTGCCGCTGGTGATTGCCGGTGTGCTTTACATCATCGTGGCCGGCCTGCTGGCGGCGGCGGTCTGCGGCTATATGGCCGGGCTGATCGGTTCCTCCAACTCGCCGGTCTCCGGCATCGCCATCCTGACCGTGCTGGGCGCCGCCGTCATCATCGGCATGATCGGCTACAGGTTCACCGGTCCCAATGTCGAAACGGCGCTGATCGCCTTTACCTTGATGGTGACGACCGTTGTGCTGGCCGTGGCGGTAATCGGCAATGACAACCTGCAGGATCTCAAGACCGGTCAACTGGTCGACGCCACGCCGTGGAAGCAACAGGTCGGCCTGATCATCGGCGTGCTGGCCGGCGCCTGCGTCGTGCCGGTGGTGCTGAACCTGCTCAATAATGTCTGGGGCTTTCCCGGCGACCCGAATTTCCACGCCATCGATGTGGCCGGCGGCACGCTCAATGCGCCACAGGCCGTGCTGATCTCGACCCGGCCAAGGGCGCCATCGGCGGCCATCTGCCGCTGGGCTATCTCGGCATCGGCTGCGTGGTCGGCATCCTGCTGATCGCCATTGATGAAGGTCTGCGCCTGTCGTCCGCCGGCAAGTTCAGCCTGCCGCCGCTGGGCGTCGGCCTGGCCATCTACCTGCCGGCCTCGGTGACGGCGCCGGTCGTGGTCGGCGCGGTGGCCGGCTGGATCTTCGTCAAGCTGATTGCCCGGATGAAAACGAAGGATATCGCCGATCGCCTCGGCGTGCTGGTGGCGTCCGGCTTTATCGTCGGCGAAAGCCTGTTCAATGTGGTCTATGCCGGCCTGATCGCCGGTACCAAGAACCCGGATATCATTGCCATGCCGACCCCGACGCCCGAAGCCCTCGGCATGGGGCTGGCGCTCGGCATTGGCCTGGTCATCATTGTCGCCCTCTACATCTGGTCGGCCGGACAGGCGAAGAAGATCGGTGACCAGCCTTAAGCCGCGCACGAAAATTTGCACAAAACCCGCTTTTCCAGCTCCTCAAAGATCGCTAAAACCACGCCATGAGCAATGTAGCCGACCGCCCCGTCATCAACCCCATCCCCGCCGATGGCATCACCTATTATCTGCACCCGCATCCGCGTTCGCCCTTTTCGGAGGCCGTTCAGGTAGGGCAGGTGCTTTACCTGTCCGCTATGATCGGGCTCGATGAAAACGGCAAGCTGGCCGAGGGCTTCGAGAACGAGGTCAAGTTCATCATGAGCAATACGGCAGATATCCTGAAGCGCTACGGCCTGGGCCTGGAGCATATCTTCAAGGCCACGGTCATGCTGACCGACATCACCAAGTGGGGCGAGTTCAACCGCCTCTACAAGCCCTATTTCCATCCGGCGCAACTGCCGGTGCGGACGGCTTTCGGGGTCACCAACCTGGCCTATGACGCCACGGTCGAGATCGAGTTCTGGGCCCATGTGCCGGTAAGTACAGAGGTCTAAAAAACGCCCGCTGAAAAAGCGGGCGTTTTTGTTCAGGCCACCATCTTCTTCACAAACGCCGCATAGCCGTCCATCCAGCCTTGCAGGAATTTTTGCGTCCCCTCGTTGAAGTCACCGCTCTCCGTAAAGAAGCCCTCTTTCACCGTCAGATAGATTTCCGGGCCAGAAAAGACCGTGACCCCGACCCCGCCCATGACCGTGCGCAGGTGTGACTGCATGACCGCGGTGCCGATGGCGCCGGGCGTGGCGCCGAACAGGCCGCCGGGCTTGTTGCCCCAGCCGTTGTGGCCGTTGGGTTTCGAAGCGATATCGATGGCATTTTTCAACACGCCGGGGACTGACCGGTTATATTCCGGCGAGACAAACAGAAACGCCTGGGCTGCGGCGATCTGCTGGCGGAATGACGCCACGGCCGGCGGCGGTACGTCTTCAAAGTCGGCATTATAAAGCGGCAGGTCGCCGATCTCGACGAATGTGAAAGTCAGGCCCGGCGTGTTCAGCCGTGTCACGGCCTGGGCCACCTTGCGATTGATTGAATCCTTGCGCAGGCTGCCGACGATAACGGCGACGGAAATATCGGTCATGAGAAGCGCTCCTGTTGTGTGCATCCGTTATGGAGCGCGCCGTGGCTCCGCGTCAAATAGCGATTACGCGAGCCGCTGCTTAAGGAAAGCCAGAACCAGAATCTCCTCCGGCGTCAGTTGTTCATACTGCGCCTGAAGCGTCTTGTCGATTTCGCCGGTGATCTGTTCGATCAGGCTGCCGTCGAGATAGGCGTCGATAATCTGCGGATGGATGTAGGATTTGCGGCAGACCGTCGGGGTGTTGCCGAGTTTTTTCGCCACATGCTCGATGGCGGCGACCACATTCTTTTTTGCCTGTGCTTCAGTGTCGTATTCCGCATAGTCCTGCAGGGCCATAGCGGCCAGAACCGTGCCGGTCCAGGTGCGGAAATCCTTGGCGGTAAATGCCTCGCCGGTGATCGATTTCAGATAGGTATTGACATCGCCGGAGGTGACATCGCGCACCACGCTGCTGTCATCGATATATTTGAACAGTTCCTGGCCGTCGATATCGGCGCAGGCCCGCACCACACGGGCAATGCGCCGGTCGGTCAGTTTCAGGTTCCATGCCTTGCCGGACTTGCCTGTGAACTGAAAGCGGATGGTGTGGCCCGAAACATCAACATGCTGGTGGCGCAGGGTGGTCAGGCCGTAGGACTTGTTGTGTTTGGCATATTCGCCATTGCCGACGCGGATCAGGGTCTTTTCGAGCAGAGTGACGACCGTGGCCAGTACCTTGTCGCGCGTCAGGCCGCGCTGCGCCATATGCTCGGCGGTGACGGCGCGGAGCTTCGGCAGGAACTCGCCGAAGGCCAGGATATGGCTGAATTTCGAGTTGTCCCTGATGGAACGCCAGTCGGGATGATAGCGGTATTGCTTGCGGCCCCTGGCATCGAGGCCGGTCGCCTGGATATGACCATTGGCATGGGGACAGATCCAGACCTTCGTATAGGCCGGCGGAATGGCCAGTTTGCGAATGCGGGCGATGACCGCCTCGTCACGGATGCGCTCGCCTTTGGTATCGAAGAAATGGAAATGCTTGCCGTAGCGCTTGCGCGTAAAGCCGGGCTTTGAATCGCTGACATAGCGCAGGCCCTGCGAACGGGCCTGGGCTTCGCAGCCGTTGAGATCAAGATCGAGGAGGGCGGCGGTTTTCATGCCCGTACGGTGAAACGCGGGCTGCGGGAAAGCGATGGGGAGATGCGCGGAATTTTATAGGCGGCGCGTAAATCCCGTGGCATGGTATCGCCCGTCCGGGGCAATATCACAGGAGTCACACTATGACCAAACCAGATATGCCGCAGGCGAGTGATTTCAGGCCGGAAGTGCTGAAGCTGTTCGACAAGTATGTGCATGGCCTGATCGACCGGCGCGGATTCCTCAATCGTAGCGCCCGCTATACGGCCGGCGCCGCCGGGGCAGCGGCGACGCTTGCGGCCCTGTCACCGGACTTCGCCCGCGCCCAGCAGGTCAAACCGGATGATGCCCGCCTGAAAACGGACTGGATCGAGATCGCCTCGCCCAACGGTTACGGCACGATCAAAGCCTATGTGGTGCGTCCGGCGCAAACAGACAAACACCTGCCGGCGGTGCTGGTGGCGCACGAGAACCGCGGCCTGAATCCGCATATTGAGGATATCGCCCGCCGCCTGGCGCTGGAAAATTTTATCGCCATCGCGCCGGATGCCCTGACCCCGCTCGGCGGTTATCCCGGAGACGAGGACAAGGCACGGGAAACCTTCGGCAAGCTCGATCAGGCGAAGACGCGCGAGGATTTCGTGGCGGCGGCCGGCTTTGCGCTCAAGGTCGAAGGCGGCAATGGGGCGCTCGGCGTAGTCGGTTTCTGCTACGGCGGCGGCATTGCCAATTTGCTGGCCACCCGCATTCCCGAACTCAAGGCCGCGGTGCCGTTTTACGGTGCGCCGCCGCCGCTTGAGGCCGTGCCTAATATCAAGGCCGAACTGTTGCTCAATTTCGCCGGCAATGATGAGCGGGTTAATGCGCAATGGCCGGCCTATGAGGCGGCGCTCAAGGCGGCAGCCATCCGCTATCATGCCTTTGTCTATGACGGCGTCGAGCACGGCTTCAATAATGACACGACGCCGCGTTTCAATCAGGAGGCGGCGAAGCTGGCCTGGACCCGCACGCTGGAACTCTTCAACCGCACCTTGCGCGCCTGATCACTTATTTATGGGCGCTCCGGGCTTTCCTCCTGCGATCCTTACCCCGGTGGGGATAGTTTGGAGGAAATAAAGGAGCGTTCCCATGGCCTTGCGTCCTTACTGGAGCGGCACCATCCGGCTGTCGCTGGTCTCCCTGCCGGTCAATATGTATCTGGCGGTCAATCGCCAGCGTACCATCGCCTTTCATGAAATCTACAAGCCGACCGGCGAGCGGGTGCATCACGCCCTGATGGCCGGAGACAAGCAGGTGGACCGCGACGACCTGGTCAAGGGCTATGAGGTCGAGAAGGGCGAATATGTCCTGATCGAACCGGAAGAGATCAAGGAACTGAAAATTCCCTCCAGCAAGGTGCTGGATATCGCCGAGTTCGTCGGCGTTGATGAGATCGATGATGTCTATGTCGAGACGCCTTATTTTATTGCGCCAGATGGCAAGGGCAATGATACGACCTTTTCGGTCATCCGTGATGCTTTGCGCGCGGCGAAGAAGGTGGCGGTCGGGCAACTGGCGATCGGCGGCCGCGAACGGCTATGCCGGATCAGACCCTTCGGCAGCGGTATGGTGCTGGAGACCCTGCGCTATGAAGAGGAACTGCGCGAGGATGACCCGTATTTCGATGACATCCGCGACCGAAAGCCCGACAGCGAGGAGGTGGAACTGGCGCAGGAGCTGATCAGGCGCAAGACGAAGCGTTTTGACCCTGGCCAGTTCCATGACCATTACCGCGAAGCGCTTCAGGAACTGATCAATGCCCGCATCGAGCACCGCGAACCGCGCGAGGTGATGGAAGACAAGCCGACCGCCAAGGTGATCAACTTGATGGATGCGTTGCGGCAGTCCTTGCGAGAAAAAGACGGCGACGAACCGGCTGTTGAGAAGGAGAAGCCGGCCCGTAAGGCGCCGGTCAGGTCACGCACGCGCAAGGCCACGCCGCCGAAGTCGGACAAGCCGAAAAAGACGCCAACCCGAAAGGCGGGGTAGATGGCCGATAATCTCGAAAAATATCGCCAGAAGCGCGATTTCAAGATCACCGCCGAGCCGGAAGGCATCGTCAGGAAAACATCCGGTCATCGTTATCTGATCCAGAAACACGCCGCCACACGTCTGCATTACGATTTCCGCCTCGAACTGGATGGCACCCTGAAATCCTGGGCGGTCACCAGGGGACCGAGCCTTGATCCGGCCGATAAGCGCCTGGCGGTCGAGGTCGAGGACCATCCGGTCGATTATGGGCGTTTCGAAGGCACGATCCCTAAGGGCCAGTATGGCGGCGGCACGGTCATGCTGTGGGATGAAGGCAGTTGGGAGCCGGTCGGCGATCCCCACGAAGGCCTGAAAAAGGGCGATTTCAAATTCCGTCTCAATGGCAAGCGCCTGCGGGGCGAATGGGTGCTGGTGCGGATGAAGCCGCGCCCGCAAGACCGGGGCCGCAATAACTGGCTGCTGATCAAGCACCATGATGGCCACGAGGTTGAAGGCGATGAGGACCATATCCTGACCGACAACATGACCAGTATCGTCAGTGGGCGGACGATGGAGGAAATCGCCGCCGGCGAGGGGGGCGGCAAGGTGTGGAAATCGAAGCCTGCCAAAAAGGCCAGGCCGACGAAAAAAGCATCCAAAGCCCCAGCGCTGAAATTTATCGAGCCAGAACTGGCCACCCTGGCCGACGCCATCCCGACGGGCAAGGACTGGCTGCACGAGGTCAAGTTCGATGGCTACCGCACCTTTGCCTATATCGAAGATGGAAGTGTGCGGATGCTGACGCGTAAGGGTCTCGACTGGACGCCGAAGTTCCAGGCCCTGGCCGACCGTCTGGAGGGGGTGGGTGTGAAATCCGCTATTATCGACGGCGAGGTCGTGGCGCCGAACGCGGCCGGGCGGTCGAGTTTCACGGAGCTGAAGAACACGCTCTCCGCCGGCAAGAGCGCCGACCTGCAATATTATGTTTTCGACCTGCTGTATCTCGATGGCGAGGATTTGCGGGGCCTGCCCCTGCTGGAGCGCAAGGCGCGGCTGGCGGATTTGCTGAAGGGCAAGGATTTTGCCGGCCGCATCAATTTCAGCGAGCACTTCTTCGAGGCGGACAAAGGATTCCTCAACAGGATCTGCGACATGGAAATGGAGGGGCTGATCTGCAAGCGCGCCGATGCCCCCTATGTCAGCGGGCGGGCCAAATCCTGGCTGAAGGTCAAGTGCCACAAGCGTCAGGAATTCGTCATCGGCGGCTTTTCGGAACCAACCCATGCCGAGCGCGGCATTGGCGCCATTCTGCTGGGTTATTATGAAGAGGAAAAATTTGTCTATGCGGGCAAGTGTGGCACGGGTTTCGACCGCGACACGTCGGTTGCCTTGCGCAAGGCGCTGGACGCGATAGAAACGGCCAAAAGCCAGTATGATGACAAATTACCGGCCGATGTCCGGCGGGGCGCGCATTATGTCACGCTGAAACTGGTTTGCGAAGTCGAATTCACCGAATGGACCGATGATGGCCGCCTGCGCCATCCGTCATTCCAGGGCCTGCGCGAAGATAAGCCGGCGAAAGAGGTGGGGCGCGACCGGGCATTGCATGTTACAAAAATGGTCATGGAAGCCGATCCGCCGCCCGCCCCGAAGACAAAG
This sequence comes from Asticcacaulis sp., assembly GCA_024707255.1. Lineage (NCBI taxonomy): Bacteria > Pseudomonadati > Pseudomonadota > Alphaproteobacteria > Caulobacterales > Caulobacteraceae > Asticcacaulis > Asticcacaulis sp. The sequence continues at coordinate 2,249,512 of JANQAC010000001.1, forward strand.
CCCAAATCGGCCGATGCCGAGGTGGCGGGCATTCGCATTTCGCATCCGGACCGGGTCATCTTTCCGGCCCTGGGCGTCACCAAGCGGCAATTGGCGGAATATTATGACAGCATCGCCGAGCGGATGTTGCCCTATATCATCAACCGGCCGATCTCGATGCTGCGCTGCCCGGAGGGCCTTTCCGACACCTGTTTCTTCCAGCGCCACATTCCGCGTCCTGGGGGCAAGGGTGAGATGAAGCACATCTACGACACCGGCGTGAAGGTGAAGGGCCGCGACGAAGACTATATCATGATAAAGGACCGCAATGGCCTGATCACCATGGTCCAGTGGGGCGTCATCGAAATCCACCCCTGGGGCGCCATGGCGGATGCGCCGGATAAGCCCAACCAGATTATTTTCGACCTCGATCCTGATCCGGAAACGCCTTGGGAAAATGTTATCGAAGGCGTGCGGGAGGTGAAGACGCGGCTGGATGAATTCGGCCTCAAAGCCTTCCTGAAGACCACCGGCGGCAAGGGGGTGCATGTGGTGGTGCCGCTGACGCCGAAACACACCTGGGCGACCGTCAAGCCCTTTACCCGCGCCATTGCGCAATCCATGGCGCATGACCATCCCGACCGATATATCGCCACGGCCAGCAAGGCGGCACGCAAGGGCAAGAGCTTTGTCGACTACCTGCGCAATGACCTCACCGCCACCGCCGTGGCGCCGTATTCGGTCAGGGCGCGCGAAGGCGCCGGCGTGGCGACGCCGCTGTTCTGGGACGAACTGTCGGTAAAACTGAAGCCGTCGGACTATAATATCGGCACCATAGCCGAACGCCTGGCGCAATTGAAAAGCGATCCTTGGGTCGATTTCCTGAGTACTGATCAAACGATTAATGAAGACATCCTGACGGCATTGAAAATCGATATCAACATTTAACGCGCTTTCGCATTCAGAACCTGCGATAAGGTTAAACGCCATTCAGGCGAATAAGGACGTATCGCCATGGCCAAGGGACAAAAGAAGAGCAACAAGGAAGTGCGGAAGCCGAAAAAGGCCGTCGTAAAAGTCGAGACCGTATCCGCCGGCTTCACCAAGGATCAGCGCAACACGCTGGACAATATCAAGAAGTCTTGATGTTGCCGGGCAAAAGCTGTTAAGCGGGTGTCCGCATTATGGAGACCTGTGACGTGACCACTGCTGAAGCCCTCGAAAAAATCTATGAATCGCTCGCCAACGACAATGTCGAACTGGATGCGGCCATCAAGGATCTGAAGGCGGCGCTGGCGGCTGAGGGTCTGAAGGAAGCGGTGGTTGAACCGACCCGCCTGGCGCAGAACAACCGCCAGGGCCGCAAGCTGATGCAATCCTATTTCAAGAAAAAAGGCGTCACGGTTACGTTTGCCGCGTAATTTTGTCCGCATGGACATGGCCGCGCCATGCTAACGGCGTTATTATGATATGTGCTTCCCCCATATGCCGGCGGAAACGCGCGCTATAGTCATACAAAACCTTGATTCCAATGCGATCATGGGCAAGAGTGACGCCCGTCTGGTGACTTTGGCGGTGTTTTCGGCTCGTGACAGGTGAATTTGGCCGGGGCAGCGATAAAAGGGTCGATAAGGGTAGGTGTCCATGAAATATCTTTCGCACACATTGATGGCCGTTTCGGCGTCGCTGATGGCGTTCGCCACCCAGGCGCACGCCCAGATGGTGCCGCAGGGCTCGTCGCCTATTTCAAATGCACTCGACTGGATTCAGGGCACGCTGATGGGCAAGGTGGCGACCACCGTGGCCGTCATTGCCGTCGCGGCCGTCGGCTTCATGATGCTGACCGGCCGGATGAACTGGCGCTTCGGCGCCACGGTCATCGTTGGCTGCTTCATCCTGTTCGGCGCCGCCACGATCGTCGGCGGCATCCAGGCTGTTGCCAACTAGATGTCTGACCTGATCAAGTCACCCGTCTTCAAGGCGCTGACCCAGCCGCAGATGTTCGCGGGCGTTACCTACAGCTATTTCATCATCAATGCGGTGGTGACGACCGAAGCCTTCCTGATCACGCGGTCCTTCTGGGCTTTTGCGGTCGCTTTGGGCGTCCATGCCATAGGATACCTGGCCTGCCTGCGCGAGCCGCGCATCTTCGATCTGTGGCTGACCAAGGTGTCGCGCTGCCCGCGTGTCCGGAACTACCGGTTCTGGCGTTGTAATTCCTATCATCCGTAAAGAACAGTATGGCTGACGGTCCCAAGACTTTGAGTGGTTTCGGCAGTTGGTTCGCCAGGGAACAGCGCGTCGGCGACCGGCTGCCCTATGACCGGCTGCTTGATGACCGGACGATTTGCTTGCGCGATGGCTCGCTGATGCAGTCGCTTTATCTCGAAGGGTTCGCCTTCGAGACGGCAGATACCGACGAGGTCAATCACCGCCAGATTATCCGTGCCGCCGCCTTGCGCGCTGTGGGCTCTTCGCGCTTCGTGCTCTATCATCACATCGTGCGCCGGCGGGTCAGTGTCGGGTTGCAATCGAGCTTCGATGACCCGGTATGCAACCTGATCCAGCAGAAGTGGCAGGATCGGCTGTCCAGCCGGCAGTTGTTCGTCAACGACCTCTTCATCACCATTGTCCGGCGCAATCCCAAGGGCAAGGTCGGCTTCGCCGAGAGCGTGGCCAATCTGTTCGGGCGCGGCATGGGCGAAAACAGCCAGGCCGCCGGTCTGGCGCGCGACCACAAGGAATTGCAGGCGGCGACCGAAGCGCTGCAGGCGGCGCTTCAGGCTTACGGGCCGCGTGTGCTCGGTGGTTACGAGACCGCCAATGGTCGCTGTTCGGAGCCGCTCGAACTGCTGTCGGCCCTCTATAATGGCGAGATGCGCCCTGTGCTGCGGCCGGCCACCGATCTGGGGCAATATATCCCCTATCGCCGTGTCAGTTTCGGCCTGGAAGCCTTGGAGCAGTCGAGCCTTGGCGACGGCAAGGATTTTTCGGCCATCCTGTCGCTGAAGGACTATCCGCCGCACGCCACGCCCGGCATGTGCGACGCCATATTGCGTCTGCCGTTCGAGATGACCCTGACGGAGAGCTTCGCCTTCGTCGATCGTCAGATCGGGTTGGAGCGCATCAACCTGGCCCTGCGGCGGATGCGCGCGGCTGATGAAGAGGCCATGAGCCTGCGACAGGGGCTGATGTCGGCGAAGGATGACCTGGCCACTGGTTCGATGGGACTGGGCGAGCACCATATGAGCGTGCTGGTTCGGGCCAAATCGCTGAACGCGCTCGATCCGGCGGTGGCGCAAACCCTGGCGGCCCTGGCCGATCTGGGCGCCGTGGCGGTACGCGAGGACATCAATCTCGAAGCGGCCTTCTGGGCGCAGTTTCCCGGCAATGAACCCTATATTGCCCGCAAGGCGCTGATCTCCACGGCGGCCTATGCCTCCTTCGCAAGTTTGCATGGTTTCCCGATCGGCCAGCCGGAAGGCAATCACTGGGGGCAGGCGGTCAGCGTTTTCGAGACCTCATCGGGTACGCCCTACTATTTCAATTTCCACAAGGCCGATCTGGGCAATTTCACCGTCATCGGGCCATCGGGTTCCGGCAAGACTGTGGTGTTGAATTTCCTGGCGGCACAGGCGCAGAAGTTCAAGCCGCGCACGGTGCTGTTCGACAAGGATCGCGGCGCCGAAATCTTCATCCGCGCCATTGGCGGGCATTACGCCACTTTGCGGCCAGGCGAGCCGACCGGCTTCAATCCGCTGCAACTGCCGGATAATCCTGGCAATCGCGCCTTCCTGCGTTCGCTCATCGCGCAATTGCTGCATCGCCCCGACCAGCCGCTTAATTCGGAAGAAGAGGCGATTATTTCCGAAGCGGTTGACGCCAATTTCGAGCAGGAACCGCAATATCGTCGGCTGCGCTTCTTCCGTGAACTACTGGGCGGCGTCCGGCGGCCGACGCATGGCGATCTGGCGGCAAGGTTGAACCCTTGGGTAGCAGAGGGGGAGCATTCGTGGCTGTTCGACAATGCCGAGGATGAGCTGGACATGGAGGCCCGCACGCTCGGCTTCGACATGACCCTGCTGCTTAATGATCCGACCTTGCGCACGCCGTGCATGATGTACCTGTTCCAGCGCGTCGAGGAACGACTGGACGGCACACCGACCATAATTATCATCGATGAGGGCTGGAAGGCGCTTGACGATGAAGTGTTCGCCGCCGCCATCCGCAACTGGATGAAGACCTTGCGCAAGCGCAACGCCATCTTGGGCTTCGGCACACAATCGGCGCGCGACGCCCTCGACAGCCGCATTTCCTCGGCGATCATCGAACAGGCGGCGACGCAGATCTTCATGCCCAATCCGCGCGCGCAGGCCGAGGATTACTGCGACGGCTTCGGCCTGACCCAGCACGAACTCGACCTGATCCGCGCCCTGCCGCCGCACGCCCGTGCCTTCCTGGTCAAGCACGGCAATCATTCGGTGGTGGCGCGGCTTGATCTCTCGTCCATGCCCGATATCCTGACCGTGCTTTCCGGCCGTGAGGCCAGTGTGCGTCATCTCGATGACCTCCGCGCCCAGTATGGCGATGCGCCGGAAGCCTGGTGGCAGCCCCTGACCGGCACGCCGTGGCCGGAAGATGCCGTCCCGAAAAAGAAAGGGCGGGCGTGATGCAGATCGGTTATTGCCCCGCCATCTCGCTGGTCGGCGAAACCTCGGTATCGGGGTCGCTCTATGCCATGGACTGCCACATCAATGCGGCGGTCGAGACGGGCTATAACCGTCTGTTCGGACCGGGCGGGGCCTTCGGCTATGCCCTGACCGCCATGCTGATCATCTATGTCGGCCTGATCGCCTACGGTTTCCTGACCGGACGGACGCGGCTGACTGTCGTGATGATGAGCCCGCGCATCATGACCATGGTTCTGGTCCTGACCTTCGTGTCCTTCTGGCCGGCCTATCATGCCGTATTTTACGGCCTGATGATGGGCGGACCGGACGAGGTGGCGGCGGCACTGCTCGGTCAGCGCGGTAGCGCGGTGATGAATTTCGCCCAGAGCCTTGATAACCTGTTCGTCCATTTTGCCGATATCGCCAAACGGCTCGATCCGGCCTATGGAGGGGCTGCCCGCAATATCGGCAATGTGGCGACGACATCGGCTCAACCGGTACTGATCCTGCCGCATTCCATGCCGGTGACGCTGTTCTGGCTGTCGGGCCTGTGCCTGCTGGTCTCGACGCTTGGCGTGCTGATCCTGACCCGGCTGGTGCTGTATCTGCTGCTGATCCTGGGGCCGATTTTTATTATCTTCGCCCTGTTTCCGCAGACGCGCGGCCTGTTCAATGGCTGGCTGCGGACGACTCTCGTTTTTGCGCTGGCACCTCTGCTGACCGTGCTGGGCGGCACGGCGGCGCTCATGCTGTTCGTACCGCTGATCGAGGCCATCGGCAATGATCCGATCGCAGCGGTGACTTCGGTGCAGCCCATGGTTATCCTGTTCATGGGATCGGTGATCTATTGCGCCTTTCTTTCTACCCTGATGTGGGTCGCGGCCTCGCTGGTGCGTGACTGGCAGGCGGCGATCCGTGAAAAGCCGGCGGGTGATGTGGCGATGAGTTCCATGACCGCGCAAAGCACCCAGGCGGCGATCTGGCAATCGGCGAACCCGGCCTCGCGTGGCGGGATGGTGATGCCGACCGGTGATGCCTATACCCGTACCGATCCGATGATGACGGCGATTAGCCGCAGCAATGATGTGGCGGCTGGCGTGGCCAGTGGTGCGGCCAGCCGTTCTGAAGCGCTGGGGCTTTACGATCCGCAGGCGCGGCAGGGCTCCGCTGACCGGTTCAGCCGGGTGCAGGGGCTGGGCCAGCGCTTCCGCACGCCTTCGGTTATGCCGAATTTGAAGACACCCACCGTCCCCAAAGGGACTGAGCGATGATGAAAAAAGCTTTCCTCTTGATGATAATTTCGGCGCTGCCGGGCTCAGGTCTGGCCCAGAGCTATGAGCCGGACAGCCGTTTGCGCACGATCGATTACGACCCGGCGGCGGTGGTCAGGCTGGAAGGCTGCCAGAATTTCCAGACCATGATCACCCTGGCCTCGGATGAGCATGTCGAAAATGTCGGGGTTGGCGATTCCGCCGCTTGGCAGGTGACGCCCAACAAGCGCGGCAACCTGATCTTCGTCAAGGCGATTGCCCCGAAGGGCTATACCAATATGTCGGTGGTCAGCGATAAGCGCAGCTATAGTTTCGAATTGCGCACCGCGCCGGCTTCGGATTGTGCCCGAGGGCAGATTACCTATGAGCTGCGCTTCCGCTATCCGCCCGCGCAGAGCGCGGGAACGCCGGTCAATCCCGCTTCGCCGCCGGACCCGAACGCCTTCCTGCCAGTGCCGGAAAAGCGCAACGCCGCCTATACGTTCAGCGGTGCGGCCGACCTGGTGCCGATCCGGGTCTTCGATGATGGCATCTCGACCTATATGAAATGGGCCACGGGCGTGACGGCGCCGGCCGTCTATGCCTTGAATTCCGACAATACCGAGAGCATTGTCAACTATGCCTCGCGGGGTGATTATTTCGTCGTCGAGCAGGTGGCGCCGGCCTTCGTCCTGCGGCGCGGCGATGAAAAGGCCACGCTGTATAACGATACCTACGCCGTGCAGGGGCTGGACAGCCTGTCGCCCAAACCGCGCGGCAAGAACGGGAGTGCGAAGTAAATGGCTATTGGTTCGCGTTTGCCGCCGGGCAATGATCCTCGTCTGAAGATCGATGCCGATGAACTCGATGCCGCCAATGTTCAGGCCATGCCGCAGGTGGCGAAGGCGTCGGGCATGGGTGATGGCGTCGGTCTGGCGCTGGGCGTCATCGGTGTGCTGGCCCTGGGCGCCCTGACCTGGGCCGGCCTGTCCGACCAGAAGCCGCGCCCTCAGCCGGCTCCGCCGCCGCAGGCCACGCGGCCCGCGCCGCAGCCGTCTGTATTACCGCCGATCGATCCCTCGGTTAATCCGGTGGAGACGCCGGAACCACAGTCCCTGCTGGTGCAGCCGCCGGTTCAGGTGGCGCAGCCACAGGCACCGGCGCCAGTCGCCGACGGCAGCACACGCGCCCCTGCCCTGATTATCGATAACAGTGTGCCGGCGTCGCAGCAGGCGGCGCAACAGCAGGCGGCTGCGGCGGCGGCGGCGGCCAAGCCCGCCAACACCAATGACGCTTTCCTTGCCGCCCAAACGGCCAATGTGTCGCAAAAAGCGTGGAAGATCGGCGATCCGTCGCGCGTGGTGCCGCAGGGCGCGGTGATCCCGGCCGTGCTGGAAACAGCGATCAATTCCGACCTGCCGGGCTATACCCGCGCCATCGTTTCGCGCGATATTCGCAGTTTTGACGGCACCAATATCCTGATCCCGCGTGGCTCGCGCCTGATCGGGCAATACAAATCGGGCCTGACCAGCGGCGAAACCCGTGCCTTTATCATTTGGGACCGCCTGATCCGCCCGGACGGGCTGTCGGTGCAACTGGCCTCGCCGGCGACCGACGATCTCGGCCAGGCCGGGGCGACCGGCAAGGTGGATACCCACTTCGCCAAGCGTTTCGGCTCGTCCATGCTTTTGTCGATCGTCAACGGCCTGTCGACCATAGCCAGCGGCAAGAGTTCGTCGACCATCGTCATCGGGACATCCTCGGATGCCTCCGGCGTCATCGGCGAGGCGCTGTCCAACGACATCAAGATCCCGCCGACGATCAAGGTGCCGCAGGGCGCGCCGATCCAGGTCTTCGCCGCGCGCGATCTCGATTTTAACCAGTAGGACAATGCCCGTGGCCGAAGACAGCGTGGTGGCACTGGATGGCGTTTACCTGCGCACCTATCTCCGGCCCTTCCTGCCGTTTCTCGAACGCGATGATGTCACTGAAATCCTGGTCAACCAGCCGGGTGAAATCTGGATCGAGGCCTCCGGCCAGCCGCACATGCAGCGGATTGACAATCCGGAGATTGACGATCTGCTTCTGAGCCGCCTGGCGGCGCAGATCGCCCGCGTGGCGCACCAGGGCATCAACCGCGAAAACCCTCTGCTGGCGGCGTCATTGCCGACCGGAGAGCGCGTCCAGCTTGTCGGTCCGCCAGCGGCGAAGCACTGGGCTTTGGCCATCCGCCGCCATCGCATGGTCGATCTGTCGCTCGATGCCTATGATCGCGGCCCGATCCCCGATACCGGCGCCAAGGGCAAGCGTGACGATCTCGCGTTTGCCCGCAAGGAACCTGTCAGGTTCCTGAAAGAAGCGGTACAGGCGCGCAAGACCATACTGATCTCCGGCGGCACGTCCTCCGGCAAAACGACCTTCCTCAACGCCATGCTGAAGACCATTCCGGCGAATGAGCGCATCATCCTGGTCGAGGACACGCCGGAAATTGCCGACAATCACGCCAACTCACTACGTTTGGTGGCGGTGAAAGGCGAGATGGGCGAGGCGCGCGTGACCATCAACGACCTGTTGCAGGCCAGCCTTCGCCTGCGGCCGGACCGGATCATCGTTGGTGAAATCCGCGGTGAGGAGGCGGTGACCTTCCTGCGCGCCATCAATACCGGGCATCCCGGTTCGTTCACCACGGTCCATGCCAATACGCCGAAGGGCGCTTTGGAACAAATCGCCCTGATGGTCATGCAGTCGGGCACGCAACTGACGCGCGCCGAGACGCTGTCCTATGCCGCGTCGCTGATCGATGTGGTGGTGCAGTTGTCGCGCACCGGCGGCGAGCGCATTATTTCGGATATTGAGCTGCCGAACCGATAAACCGTCCGTCCTTCAGGACCAAAAGAGCCAGCACCGCCATGATGGCGATGCCGAAGACGGTGTCCCACCACATCAGGCCGGGCGTATTTTGCGTGATGATCGCCGGCGTGCCTTTGAAAACATCATTGGCGGACACGACGATAATGGCGCCGAACAGGTTGTTGGCAAAATGCAGACCCCAGCCGAAGGCCAGGCCGCCGGTGCGGATGGCGATCAGCGACAGGACAAAGCCCAGCACCGTGGCGCCGACGGCCTGGGGCAGGCCGTTCGGGATGTGCAGAGAACCGAAAGCGACGGCGGCGATGGCGGCGGCGACCATCGGGCGTTTTGTGGCCAGCAGCAGGCTTTGCGTCAGATAGCCGCGAAAGATGAATTCCTCGGCGAAGGTCTGTATGGCCAGGCAGACAATGGTGGTCAGGATGATGGCGGGGTTGAGCGTATCGATCGTGCCGGTAAAGCCCTTCGGCGCCATCGCCCAGTCAATGGCTGTGGAAAGGATCAGAACCGTCAGCCAGACCAGCGCGCCGGACCCTACCAGGCGCCAGTTCCAATTGCCGCACAGGTCTTTGAAGGTTTTGCGGTGGAGGAGGAAGGCCGCCAGGGTGAAGCCGGCAATCAGGCCGGCGAAGACCACGCCCTGCAAGGCGAAGAACATGACCGGGTGATCACTGGCGCCTTCAGCCTGCAACTGGTCCGGCGTGATCAGGTGAGTTAGTATCAGCGGCAGAAGCAAAGCGACCACCAGGATCAGCCATATGACTAAGGCGAGTGGCCAGGCGGCAATATAGCGCCAGAGGCTGTTTTTACCGCGCGAAGCAATGTCGAGATAGGTCATAAGGTAAAGGAAGGCCGGTCAGGCGCATTTGTCAACCTGGCAATGTGTCAGGCTCGCAAAACAGTGTTTTTTCGGAAATAAAGCCTCGATCTTTTTGCCGCATTGGCCCGGTAAGTCTGTGGACTTCATCAATGACTCCGGGGAGTTACCATGCCTGACCATCACATCCATGAACCGGCCCACAAGGAAGAGGGCAGTCTCGAAGACCTGATCCTGTCCGCCCTGCCATCGCGGCGAAAAACCCTGTGGTTCCTGGGCGCGTCGGCCCTTTCCACAAGTGCTTTGGCGGCCTGTGGCGGCGGTGGCGGCACGACCATCAGTACCTCGACCTCTTCCTCCAGTTCGTCATCATCGTCGTCGAGTTCCTCTTCCAGCAGCGCCAGCAGCAGTTCGTCGTCATCCTCGTCTTCATCGTCGGCCAGCGGCGAATGCACCCTGGCGGCCACGGAAACCAATGGTCCCTATCCGGCGGACGGCACCAATTCGGTGAGCGGCGCAATCGCCAATGTGCTGACGGAGAGTGGCGTGGTCCGCAGCGACATCACAACGAGCTTCGGCAGCTATTCCGGTACGGCAGCCGGTGTGCCCCTGACCCTTACCATTACAGTCGAGGACTACAGCTTGGGCTGTACGCCGCTGGAAGGCTATGCCGTCTATATCTGGCATTGCGATCGCTCCGGCCTTTATTCGCTCTATTCTTCCGGCGTTACGGCGCAGAATTACCTGCGCGGTGTGCAGGTGACCGACGCCAATGGCCAGGTGACCTTCACCACCATTTTCCCCGCCTGTTACAGTGGGCGGATGCCGCATATCCATGTCGAGGTCTATGCCAGCCTGTCGACGGCCACGACCGCCAACAACAGCGTCAAGATCACCCAACTGACCTTTGACCGTTCCACCTGCGAGACGGTTTATAATAATGCGACGGGTTACAACGCCAGCGTCAAAAACCTGGCGGCGATCAGTTTCGCGTCGGATAATGTCTTCAGCGATGATACCTCGGCGCAACTGACGGCCGCGACGGTCAGCCTCACCGGCGATTACAGCAGCGGCTTTACCGGCACGGTGTCGGTGGCGGTGCCGTAAACACTTTTCGATTAGATCATCATAACAGTGGGCTTGTTCATGTCTTATCCTCCCCTGCGCATTGGGGGAGGTGGCGAGCTTGTCGAGCCGGAGAGGGAAGACCTTCCGCCGGTTTGCCCCCTCCGTCGCGGACTTATACCACGGCTTGATCCTCCCCCGCTGCGCAGGGGAGGATCAAGCCGTGGCGGGGCGTACTCTCGATTGAAATTAATGCAATCAGTTGCCGACGTAGTAGGACGCGCTATTGCCTACGGCGCGGGCGGCCGAAACAATGGTGCGACCCTTGGCGATCGTGGCGGTCGCCGTGGCGTTGACATCGGAATTATTGACCTGGGTATTATCGACGCCCATATCGGCCTTGCATTCCGCACAGGCATAGCCGATGGCCGAATTGCCGGTGGCATCGGCGGTGACATAGCCGTCCCAGCCGGTGGTGCCGTCAAATGAGGCCAGCACATCGACACCGCCGGAGGACAACTGGTTGTTGTCGATGCGGACATACTTGTCGTTATTTCCAGCCGCCATGCTGTTGCCGATGCCGGTGGCGGTGGCATAGGCCGCGCCGTACTGGTCGGCCTCGATCACGGCCTGCGACTGGACGGCGCCCGCCTGGGTCTGGTTGTTGGTGACGACCATAGAGCCGCCGGCATTCTGGATATTGACATCATTGCCAGTGGCCGCCGCATTGGCCTGCATGTTCCAGACATTGCCGGCATAGACCTCGGCGCGCGCCTGGGTCATGGCCGATTGCGTTTGCGTGATGTCGTGCTCCTGCGAGCCGCGGTCATCGCTGTAGGCGCCGTAATAGTTGTTGGTCGCCGTGGCGTTATAGGCGTTGGGCGAGGGCGAATAGTGGACGGTCGCCGAGGTATTGGCATGGGCGGCGGTCGTCGATGACTGCACCGAGGTCAGATCGAGGCGGCTATTGGTGACCTGATAGGCCGTGTGGTTGACCACGGTCGTGGCGTCGCCTTCACCGCTGACATAGATGGCGTTGTTCGGCGCCTGCACATCCGTCGTGGCGATCACCTGGTCGGCCGTCGATTGCTGGTTTGTGCTGGCGGTCAGGTGGCCGCCCGTGGTCACGCCGGAGCCATAGTTGGCGATAGCCTGGCTGGTGGCATAGACCGGCGTACCGAGCGAGGTGTCTTCATCACCGGTATTGACGCCATTGATATGCGTTTCGGCCGTTATCCGTCCTTTGTTGAACTGGAATGAATACAGCGTGGCGTCGTAATCGACATTGCCGACCTGCAGATTGTTGCCGGCCGCCGAGGTATCCGCCCGCGTCAGGCCGTCATTCTGCTCGACATTCAGGGTCTGGACGGCGCTGATCGGATTGTTCTGCGTCTGATCATTGCTGAACTGCCCGTCGGGGATTTCCTGACTAGTAGCGGCTGTCGCCGTCAGCAGACACAGGATGGCGAGGCTCGCCGGCGGCAACATTTTGCCAGCGGTTAGGATCGGCGCGCGTACCGGCATTGTTGGTCTCCAGGTTGTCGTAGGCCGGGGTCAGGCCACCTGTGGCGCCCAGCGTGTCATTGTAGAGAAAGTCGTTTTGCGGATCGAGGCAGACCTCGGGGCCCGGCGCGCCGTACAGATTGGCCATGAATTCCAGAGTGGCGCGTTCGATCATGGCGCGGACCGCCAGTTGCATCGGCTCCAGCGCGCCCTGGCCGCCGGAGATGTCGAAGATATTGCCGTTCAGCACGTCGAACACGCCGGCCTTCACTTCCTTGCCGACGATCTGCTTCTGGTAGGAGATGACATCGACCACTTCCAGCGTGCGGGTATCGACGAGGCGCAGGTCAAGCGCCACGTTCATTACCAGGGTGCGGCCATAGGCCATGCCCTTGAGGCCGGTGTCCTTGGTGTCGCCGGCATAGGCGTCCACGCCGGAGGAGCGGATATTGTTGTTCAGTTCGGTGATGCCGCCGACGATGAAGAAGTCGGAGCCGGCGACCTGACCGGCCATGATCTTGCGGTAATCGGCCGGACGCGTCGGGTTGGCGACGGCGTCATCGGTGATCAGCTTGTTATTGGCGTATTTCAGTTCCAGTTCGCCGACCGAGGTGTCGAAGCGCTCGACCTGGCGGGCGCCGGCTTTTGCCAGGGCTGTCATCGCCATCAGCGAGGCGCCCTGGGTGATTTCGCGGCCACCATCCAGCGAGGCGCGGCCGGTGTAATCGGAAATGCGGCCGACGGCGAGACGCGGCGAGGCCAGGCGGTGCGAGCGGGCGTATGAGCCGAGGCAGACCAGGGCATCCGAATAGGCCGTCGGGTTGGCGGTGACCGGCGCCTTGCCGATCGGGTCTTTATAGTTACCTGAAGCATTGACGCTCGGCGTGGTCATGCAGCCGGTGAGGGCGACGCTGAGGGCGGCCAGGCTGGCGATCGTTGCGACCAGCTTTTTGCCGGTTTTCGTGTGTGTCATGTGAGCCATTAGAATTGCAGATCCCCAGTGATGTCCGTGCCCTTCGCGCCCGTGGCCGTTGAGCCGTTGGCATTGGCGGTGACATTGCCGTTGTTGGTTTGGTTATTGTGTACGATGACTGTGTTGTAGCTGCCGTTGACCACGACCGAGAGGCTGTTGCCGATCGCCGTCGCTCCGCCGAGCGCACCGGCACCGGAATAGGCATCGCCCGCGCCGAGTGTTTTCGAATAGGCATAGACGCTGTTGTCGGTGCCGGTGACGATCATACCGTCGACCAGGACGCGGTTGCCATTGGCATCGCGGGTCGAGGGATCGACCGCAGTTTGCATCTGGTGCAGGCTGAGGCCATAGCCCGCCTGGAATGAGGCCGAACTGGTGCTCATGCTCTGGGCCTGAGCCGCGCCTGAAAGAGCGGCGGCACCCAGCGCGCTGGTTATGAGCAGGGTCTTGATTATCGTCATTCGTGCGCTCCGGGCCTGAGGCGATATCGCCGCAGACGCAGCCATGGCCAGCAATTCGGATGCCACTTTGGGAGGGAACCCTAAAAATTAGGTGTATTTTTTCCGGAATTGACGCATTAAATTCAATTTTATGGGTTTTTTGGTGCCGGGCTGATCGCCGAACCCCTGTCAAAAGGGGAAAAGCAGGGTCATATATAACCAAAATGAACCGTTTTCATTGCGTATTAGCCGAGAAGTCCCGAAATATGACAGACGACGCCGAACGGCCTGACCTGGCGCCCCGCAAGGAGCCTGCCTTTAACGCGCCGCTGATGGCCGTGGTCCTGCCCTTGCTGATTATCGGCTGCTATGCCTTGCAGATTTCCAACGGGCCTGATGTCAATGCGTTGCTGGTCGCCAGTTTTGGCCTGACGCCTCTTTTGCTACGGCAGGGCAATTTCGAACTGCTCTTTACGCACATCTTCCTGCACGGAAGCTGGACGCATGTGCTTTTCAATGCGGCGGCCTGCCTGATCTTTGCCACGCCGGTCATTCGCGCCTTCGGCAGGGGCATTGGCGCCACTCTGTCCTTCTTTGCCTTTTTCTTCTTATGCGGCATGGCGGCAGGGCTTGGCTTCTGCCTGCTCAACCTGTCTTCGAATGTTCCGGTCGTCGGCGCTTCGGGCGCTATTTATGGCCTGATCGGCGCGTCCAGCCGCATCGCCGGGCAGCGCGGCATTTCAGGCGGCATTGTTCCGCTGACCAATTCGCGCGTGCTGAGTTCGGGTGCCGTGTGGATCGGCATCAACCTGGCCACGGCCCTGCTGCCATTTCTGCCCGGTGGGCAGGGCGTGGTCATTGCCTGGCAGGCGCATGTCGCCGGCTATCTGTTCGGTGTGCTGGTGATCGGTCATTGGCTCAAGGCGTTTCATCCTCACTTCTTCACGAGAAATTTGAATTGATTTTCCGCAAGGTGAGCGCACCCTCAATCTCCCTTTAACGCGAACGCCACAAGGCGTCTAAATGCCAGACAACATCCGGGGAGGGTGCTTCATGCTGATAAACCAGTTGCTGAGTACAAAAGGCCGCGAAGTCTTTACGGTCACGCCTGATGACAGCCTCGCCTCGGTCGCGGCGCTGCTTTATACGCGCAAGGTCGGCGCCTTTGTCGTGCTGGATCGCTCGGATCGGGTTGTCGGCATCGTGTCTGAGCGCGATATCATCCGCGCCATCGCCACGTCGGGGGGCAGTCGCTGGGGCAGCCGGTTAGCAATATTATGACGCGCGAAGTCTTTTCGGCCGACCCAGGTGAAACCATAGATGCGTTGCTGGGCCACATGACCGACCGTCGTATTCGCCACCTGCCGGTCATGGAGGGCGAGCGGCTTGTTGGTATCGTTTCGATTGGTGATCTGGTCAAGGCCAAGATCGCGGCGACGGAATATGAGGCCCAGACCTTGAAAGCCTATATTACGGCCGGTTAGGGCCTTTTGCTTTTCGTCTGCATATAGACGTGTGGTTTTGATGGCCGCCTTTATAAGGTGTGGAAAAGACTCACTTTGTACGCATTGAGGGGTTGCGACTCCGGGATCGTATCTGTAGAGACCGCACCTCGCTGTTACGGTCCTTTACGGGTTGCGACGAAGGCGGAATTGGCCGGTTTGGTTGATTCATTTTGGGTTTGTAAAAATTCAATTAACGCTTGATGCCAATTTGAAATGGAGTTAGAACAGCGCTTCTTCTGAGTCTCGCATATTTGACGGGGATTGTTCTTCGGAATTGTCCATTGAGGATGCGCTTCTCTGCTTCTGATAGGGTCGGAAACGGCGCTGTTGAAAAAGA
>JANQAC010000002.1:0-45000 GCA_024707255.1 Asticcacaulis sp.
GAGACCGACATGTCGACCTTCTCGACGCCGGTGAGCACGTTCGGCACCAGATCGCAGCTCGAGAACGCCTCGGTGTTGCGGCGGTAGCTGGTCTCGTCCTCCGCCGCGCCGTCGATATAGTGGAAGATCGGCGACGGCGAGCGCGCCGCTTCGCAAGCACCCTGAAGTCGCCGACGTTTCGGCGGCGATCGATTCGATCGAACAGGCCAGGATACATGAAGGAACCTTCGTCCAGATGCCGGGCGTGCGCCGGTGACGGGCACCCGGAACGCCGTTGTGGTTCATGGAAACCGGAAGCGCGGCAGGGTCGATTCAGCGGCATCTCCCGGCCCGGTCGGCGTGTCGGCAGACCGTAACGCCTCGGAAACCGGCCGCCGACGGCGCCGGCCAGGTAGGCGTTGCGCGCAATGGCGATTGTTGGGCGTGCGGTCCCAAGCCCGGCTGCGTCGGCGGGCGATTCCCATCACGCGGCCGGGCGTCCTCGGCGGGGCTTGAGCCCGTCGCCTCAGCGGTGCCATCGCCGCTGCCGCACCATCCGCGGCGCCGGCATAGGCGCGGGCGAGGCCGACGCCAAGCAGGTGGGTTCCGAGCGAGGCCGGCTGCCGGCGAGGCGGCGACGTCGGCACGGATGCGTCCGCCATATTTGTCGGCTTCGATCGCGCTCAGCGTAACGGTGCCTGCGGCCACGGCTCCGGCGAGCGCATCACGGGCAGCCAGTGCCTGCTGCCGCTCGGCCGCGCGGCGCGTCCGTGCCCAGTTCCGGCGCGTCGATGCCGCGGATGCGGACCAGGACGGAAACGTCTGGCCGAATAGAACAGGCGCGGACCGCGAGCGTGTCGCCGTCGATCACCGCTCCACCGCGCCTCCACCGGAGCCGGCGATGCGGCCTGCAGGCAGGACGGCGCCAGCGCCGCGCCCGAAGAAGCGCGGCGGACGCGGCCGCCGAGCTGGATACGAGAGACATGCTTCCGTCCGCGAACGACTGAACGGACGCATCATAAGAAAAATTCCTGAAAACGACAGGAATTTTCTTAACAGCCGGTTTCGGGCGAAGCCGCCGGGCGGCTCCGTCCGCCGCTCAGTGCCGGAAATGGCGCACGCCGGTCATGACCATGGCGAGGCCGGCTTCGTCGGCTGCTGCTATGACCTCGTCGTCGCGCATGGAGCCGCCAGGCTGATCACCGCGGTGGCGCCGGCCTCGACCAGTGCTTCCGCAGACCATCGGCGAAGGGGAAGAAGGCGTCGGAGGCGGCCAGCTGAACTTCGGGGTCAGCGCGCTCGAGGCGGCCTTCGCGGCATCAATGGACTTGCGATGGGCGGCTGAGGCCGAATCGACGCGGCTCATCTGGCCGGCGCCAATGCCGACGGTGGCGCCGATTTCAAATAGACGATGGCGTTGGACTTGACGTGCTTGGCCACTTTGCCGGCGAGGTTCAGGTCGGCCATTTCGGCGCCGTCGGCGCGCGTTTGGTCACGACCTTGAGGTCGCACCCTCCTCGATCTTCTTGTTGTCGCGCGACCCTGCACCAGAAGGCCACCAGCCACGGATTTGACCATCAGGCCATCGGCCCTGGGGCCGGCGATGCCGCAGCGAGTCAGCCAGCTAGGCGGAGGTTCTTCTTGGCGGCCAACGATGGCGCTGGGCCTCCTCGCGTCGCGAGGGGGCGATGATCACCTCGGTGAAGACCTCGACGATCTGGCGGCGGCGTTGGCGTCGATCTGGCGGTTGGTGGCCACGATGCCGCCAAAGGCGGAACCGATCGGTGGGCAGGGCGCCTTGTAGGCGCTCAGAATGCCACCGGCCCTGGCCACGCCGCAGGGATTGGCATGCTTGATGATGGCGACGGCGGCGCCCTGGCGGGTCGAACTCCGCGACCAGCTCGTAAGCGGCGTCGGTGTCGTTGATATTGTTGAAGCTCAGCGCCTTGCCCTGCAGCTGGGGGGCGGTGGCGACACCCCGCGCGGGACGGTCCTCCGATTGGCGTAGAACGCCGCCCACTGATGCGGGTTCTCGCCATAGCCTGCGCCTGGACCAGTTCGCCGCCGAATGCCCACGCCATTTCCGGCGTCTCCATTCGGCTTCGGGATCGGCGGCAGCGCCTCGGCGGCGACGACGTCCATCCAGCGCAGATCGCGGCATCATAGGCGGCGGTGCGGGAGAACGCCTTGGCGGCGAGCCGGCGGCGGAAGGCGGCCGTCGTCGCGCCATCGTGGGCGCCGATCTCGGCCAGCACGCCGGCATAGTCGGCCGGGTCGACCACGATGCTCGCATAGAGCATAGTTCTTGGCGGAGGCGCGGATCATCGCCGGGCGCCGATGTCGATGGTCTCGATCACCTGGCCGACCGCGCCGGAAGCGACGGTTCTCGAACGGATGGTCGATGCCACGAGGTCGAAGGTCAGGATGCCATGGGTCGCGAAGCGCTCGGCGTGCTCGGGATCGTCGCGCACCGCCAGCAGGCCGTGGACCTTCGGGTGGCGTCTTCACCCGGCCGATCATGATCTCCGGAAGCCGGTGATGACGGAGACGTCGATGACCGGAACGCCGGCATCGGCGATCGCCTTGCACGCCGGTGGAGACGGCTCGACGCCCTTAGCCGCGAGCGGCGGCGATTCCACCACGCCCGTCTTGTCGAAACCGAGATCGGGCGCTTTGAGCGACGCGATCGGGCGTGGCGATCTCTTTGACGGTGACGGACATCGCAGCAGGGCTCCGTGGGATTGAAGTCGCGCGCGGGTTAGCACGAATCGACGCCGCCCGAAACCTCGGCCACCCGGCGGGCTGGCATGCCATAGGGGCATGTGGGACGGCCCTGCTGGCCGGCCAGGATATCTCGGCCGAGGATCAAGAACCAGCCCGCGGCGCCTCGGGCGGCGGCGCGCGGCAGGCCGGGTTGCGGCCGGCGGCCTGCCTGTCGAAACGCCGAACGTCGGGGTTGAAAATCGACGCGGCCGTGCAGCACGATCTGCTCGGTGCTGGCGCACCCCCCTGCAGGCCGGCGAGAGATCGATTCTTCGAGCGCGATCTCGGCGCCGTTGGCGGTGAACTGCCGCCTCGCCGTCGGACGAACTGATCAGCACCGAGCTGCCGCCAGCCGCGCGACTGGCGCGGACAGAGGGTGAAGGTGGAAGCGGATGGCGTAGCGCATTCGGCCCGACCGGCGCCGCCTTCGGTCGATGCCATTCAGCCGCCTGCGTCGGCGGTCAGGCGATGGCGCGCTCGTGGATCACGCCAGCGGCCCTGATAGCCATCGTGAGCGGCGGTGAGCACGACATGGTCGGGCGTGTCCTCGCGGTGGACCTCGATCGGGCCGGGGCCTTCCAGGATGAGCAGGCCGAGCCAGCGTTCCAGCCGGCCTCAGGAAGCGCACCGAGGAGGCATCGTCGACGACGAGGTCGATAAGGGCGGCGGTGGATCGGGCCACGGCAGTGCGCAGGCCGCCCTGGACCCCAGAGCGGCGCGCCTGTTGACGACGATGAGGTTCTGCCCGGACGAAAACTCGAACGGAAGCGCGCCCATGCGTCCATGACGGCGGCGGCGGCGGCGCACCGAGCAGCACCGCCTGTCCGCGCTGCTCCGCTGATAGCCAGGAGTGGCTCGCCTTTCGACAGGGCGGTGCCGAAGCGCTCGTCGTGGGCCATGGTGACGACGAGCCCGCGGGGCGTGACGCCGACGCCGTTAAGCAGGCGAAGCGTCTATGCCGGAAGAAGCGGATCATCGGCATCATCCGTCGATGGTGCCCATCAGCGTCGGCGAAGGCGAGACGCCGCGGGCCGAGATCGCCTGCGGATCGGCAGGATCTCGATCAGCGCGTCGAGGATCGCGGATTGCGGGAACGCCCAGTAGCCGCCGTCGGCGAACGGCGTTCGAGCTCGAGATCGAGCACCGGAGCGCGCGCGGACGTGGCGCTCCTGGCCGAAGATCGAGACGGCGGCGGCGACGAGGCCGCAGCGGCCTGGAGGCCGCGGCGGGCCGTCCTGCACGTCGGAGAAGCTGCGGCGCAGGAAGCGCACCTGCCGGGCGAGGGAGCGCATGAAGCGCTGATAGAACGGCCGGTCGCAGCCTTCGAGAATGAGCGGCGACTGCAGCCACGACAGGATGCGCCGCGCCGCACGTCCGGCCGCCAGGCGATGTCGAACTGGCCTTCATGAGGAGCGGACCCAGTCGTCGACGAGCGCGCGGGCGTTTTGAGCGCGACAGCGGCAGATCAGGCGCGCAGATGCCGGAGCCAGCCGAAGCCGTGCAGCGCGGCGGCCCATTCCGGCGAGG
Organism: Asticcacaulis sp.; assembly: GCA_024707255.1. Lineage (NCBI taxonomy): Bacteria > Pseudomonadati > Pseudomonadota > Alphaproteobacteria > Caulobacterales > Caulobacteraceae > Asticcacaulis > Asticcacaulis sp. Next base: position 4,270 of record JANQAC010000002.1, read on the forward strand.
GCACCGGCTCGATCTCGAACGGCGAGCGGCCGCCGGCCTCCACGATCTGGCCGGAGAACACGAACACGCCGGCATAGATGTCGGCGGCGACCGTCGGGTCGGCCGTGCGGATGTCCTGATGAGCGATCAGGCGTTCGGGCGTCGCGCCCATCTGCGTCCAGCGGCCGAGCGCGGACGGCCGGAAGCTGAGGCGCAGATCCGCCGCGATCCGGCGCGGCGACAGCTACGTCAGATGGGGTCCGCCTCGCCGGTTTCGCCGCCATTCGCACCTCGCCCGCCGGTGCGCCCCCAGACCGGACGATATCGTCGCGGAAGGAACGGCCCCGGATTCAAACACTTCTGCGCCGATGATACGCACCGATTGGTTACTAGGTTGATGCCGGCGACGCGGTTTTGGCCGCTTTGGGCGCTTCCCGATCGGATGGGCGCTTCCGGTCGACGGAATCGCTCTGATTTCAGGAGTTAGCCCTAGACGCGCATTGGGCCGCGAAGATGCCCCCGAGGCCGCCGCGGCGCTCCTCGGTCGCGGGCAGGTGGAAGGGCAGGGTGCGAGGTCGCCGTCCGCCGTCAGGCATTCGGCGGAGCCGCCGGTCTCCTCCGCACGCCCACGGGCACGCGCCGGAACAGGGCGCCTTCCGCGAGGAAGGGGTCTGGAGCTCGCCTTCTTCCGGCTCCAGCGAGCACGTGCAGTAGACGAGCGTTCCGCCCGGCGCGACCCAGCCGGCCGCGCGCAGCAGCAGGCTCGCCTGCGGGTTGGCGAGCGCGGCGATGTCGTCCGGACCCTTCAGCCGCACCACGTCCGGATGGCGGCGGATGGTGCCGGTCGCGGAACAGGGCGCATCGAGCAGCACGGCGTCGAACAGGGCCTCAGGCTGCCACCCCGCGAGATCCGCGACCACGATTTCGGCATGGAGGCCGAGCCGCGCGAGATTGGAGGCAAGACGCTCCAACCGGGCGGGGGAGATGTCGACGGCGGTGACATGGGCGCCGGCCGCGGCGAAGTTCGTGGGTCTTGCCGCCGGGCGCGGCGCAGAGGTCGGCGACGCGCTTGCCGGCGACATCGCCGAGGAGACGGCGGAAAGCGCGGCGGCGGCATCCTGCACCCACCACGCCCCGTCGAGATAGCCGTCGAGCCGCTCGATCTGGCCGCGCGGAACGAGCCGCACGCTGCCGGTCGGCAGAGCGGTAGCCGCCGAGCCGCTCGGCCCAGCCCTGAGGTCCGACTTCACGGTGAGGTCGAGTGCCCGCCCTCGCCCATGCTGGGCTTCGGCGATGTGCGCGTCCGCGTCCTCCGTAGGCCGCGCTCCAGCGCTGGTAAAGCCAGGCCGGCGTGTTGATGCGCGGTGCGTCCTAGGTCGCGGTCTCCGCCCGGCCGCGCGCGGCGCGCATCACGCCGTTGACGAAGGTGGCGTAGTGCTCGGTATGGCGGTCGGCATGGGCGAGGTCGACGGCAAGCGAGACCGCGGCATGGTCGGGCACGTCGAGGAACAGGAGCTGCGCCGCCGAGATCACGAGGATCGCGTGCGGCGCGCCTTGGCTGGCGTGGCCGCGTGACCAGCCGTCGAGCGCATCCTCGGTCTGTCCGAGCCGGCGCAGCGGACGCCGACGATGGCGCGGGCCAGTGCGCGGTCGCGCTCCGGCAGCACGGCCAGCGGGAGGCGCCATCCACCGGGTCGAGGGCGGCATCGGTAGTGGCCACCAGGCACGGCATCGACGATGGTGGCCGCGGGCTGCGCGCCGGAAGGCCAGGCTTCAGCGACGGCCGACGGCCACCAGGTTTTCCACCGGCACTCTTGTTACCGGAGTTCTTGCCGCCAGAGTTCTTGAGGCCGGCCGGTCGTTGGGCGGCGCCTTCCCGAGCCGCGCCGGCGGTGAGGTCGCCGGGCCGCGCCTGTTCCCGCCCTTGCTGCGGTTTTCGCCGTCCGCCCGGCGTCCCGCGCTCAACCCCAGGGTCCGCGGCTGCCGGGGCGGCGGCGGTCATCCTGCGGCCGCGCCTGTCCCCACAGGCGGACGGGCGGACATGCGGACTGGCCCCGAAGCCCTGCTGCTGCGGGAATCCCGGCTGCGCGAAACCCTGACCGTGGGGCGTGCCGCCGCGCGGGGCGCTCCAGCGGCCGGCAAGCTCCATCAGCGCCGCGACGCGGGTTCTCGGTGTTGGGGTGGGTCGAAAACAGGTTGTCCGCTGCCCGCTCGGGGGATTGATGATGAAGAGATGCGCGGTCGCCGGATTGCGCTCGGCGTCGGGATTGCGGATCGCCTCGGCGCCGATGGCATCTTGGCCAGCGCGGAGGCGAGCCATTGCGGCTGGCCGGTGATCTCGGCGCCGCAGCCGGTCGGCGGCGTATTCGCGCGTGCGCGACACCGCCATCTGCACCATCATCGCCGCGAAGGGCGCCACGATCATCGCCACCAGCACGCCGAGGATGCCGGCCTGGTTGTTCTTGCGGTTGCCGCCGAGGAAGAAGGCGAAATTGCCGAGCATGGAGATGGCGCCGGCGATGGTCGCGGTGATCGTCATGATCAGCGTGTCGTGGTTCTTCACGTGGGCGAGTTCGTGGGCCATCACGCCCGCGACCTCCTCCTGCGTCAGGCGCCGCAGCAGGCCGGTGGTGGCGGCGACCGCCGCGTGCTGCGGGTTGCGCCCGGTGGCGAAGGCGTTCGGCTGGGGCTCGTCGATGATGTAGACGCGCGGCATCGGCAGGTTCGGCGCGCTGGGCGAGCGCCTGCACCATGCCGTAGATACTCCGGCGTGGTCTTCTCGCGTCGACCTCCACCGCGTGGTTCATCGCCAGAACCATCCTGTCGGCGTTCCAGTAGGTGAACAGATTGGTGCCGCGGCGATGACCAGCGCGATCATCATGCCGCTCTGACCGCCGAGCAGTAGCCGACCCCCATGAACAGGGCGGTCAGAGCTGCGAGCGGCAGAGCCGTGCGGAAATAGTTCACGTTGGTCTCCCTCTCGACAACTCTCTCGCCTCCGCCGGGGCTATCGCCTTCATCCGGATGGATGCGCCCGACAGGGCACCTATATGGTCGGAATGGCGCCGGTTTGCCGCAGCCGGCGGGCGATGAGATCGACGGGAGAAAGCCGTGAGCAGGTGATTCCACCCAGCCGCAGCCGCGCGATCTGGCGACGCTGCCCGAAGCCGCGAAAGCGTGCGCTGGCCAATTGGAGGCCGAAGCCCGGCGGGCGAGCGCGGCCGTCGAAGCGGAGGCTTTGCCGCGCGAGATCAACGGCCGCGACGGACCCGAGCCGGTGCGCTTCGGCGACTGGGAAGTGAAGGGCATCGCCTCCGACTTCTGAGGGCAGACCCGCCGTAACCGGCCCGGATCAGGTCGCGGGACGAGGCGGCCGGATGCGCGATGTGTCCGCGAGAGCCTCCAGCGGATCAGGTCGATCAGGTGAGCGATCAGCGGTTCGTCGGCCGGCGGCATGGGAAGCCGCGCAGCTTGGCCGTTTTCAGCCACTGGATCGCCTGGCCTCGCGCGGCCGGCCGGCGCCCCCTTCCAGCGGCGGCAGACATAGAGCGGCATCAGCAGGTGGAAGTCCTCGTAGGGCGCTGGCTCGCGAAGGTCAGCGGCGCCCAGGCGCAGGGGCTTTTGCACGGTGATGCCGAGTTCCTCGTCGAGCTCGCGGATCAGGCACTCCTCCGGTCGCTCGCCGGGCTCGACCTTCCCGCCCGGAAACTCCCAGAGGCCGGCGAGCGCCTTGCCCTGGGTCGCTGCGAAACGAGCACGCGCCCGTCGCTGTCGACGAGGGCGCAGGCGGCGACGAGCACGAGGCGCAGCATCGGGTGATCCTGTCGTGAGAGGAAGACGGCGGCCGCCGGGCGGTAGCCTGCCGGGACGGGAGGTCAAGCGATGGCCGTCGGCTCCGCCCCGGGGCGGGGCGCGTAGACCGTCAGCGCGGCCCCTCCACGCTGAACACGGCCGGCGTCATGGTGGTGATCTCGCCGTCGGTGTTGACGGGCCTGGGATGGCGCGTCTCCACCCGGACATGATGGCCGCGGAAGGTGCGGGTATAGCGGCTGGTGCGATGCAGGCCGAACCGCACCGCGAATGCCGCCTGAACGAGATGGGGCAGTGTGTCGGCGTCGATGGCGAACGTCGAGCATGCCGTCGTCGATCTCGGCATCGGTTGCCGACCATGAGGCCGCCGCCGAAATGCACTCCGTTGCCGACGGTCACCTGGATGGTTTTCAGCGGATCCTTCACGCCGTCGGCCGTGATCCAGACGGTGAAGCGCTGGGTGCAGCGCTTGAAGGCGCGGACTGCGGTGGACGAAGTAACTCAGCGCCTTCAGCCGGCGCTTGGCGTGGCGTCCTGGTGCTGGGCGACCGAGACGGGCAGCCCGATGCTGGCGGCGTTGACGAACACCCGGTCGTTGACGCGGCCAGGTCGATCGCGCAGGTGTGGCCTTCGACGATGTGCGAACGGCCGCGGCGCCGACCGGAATGCCGAGGGTGCGGGCAAGGTCGTTGGCGGTGCCGAATGGCAGCAAGCCGAACGGCTTGCGGATTTCGACCAGCGCCTCTGCGGCGGCGTTCACCGTCCCGTCGCCGCCGGCCAGCACCACGGCATCGAACGCATCGGCGCGGCGGCGGATCATCTCGGCGAGCGCGTCGCAATCGTCGGGCGCCTCCCGCTCGACGGCGATGCCGGCATGGTCGAAGGCGGCGGGCCAGATCGAGGCCCTGCGCCGCCCGTCCTTTTCGGATTGGCGAGTAGGAGGATCGAGCGCGGCGGTTCTGCCATGTGGCGGGCTACCGGTCAGGAAGACGGGCCGCGCCTGCGCCGGCGGCCTGGGGCGTTTCGCCCGAAATTGGCGTATCGCTCGTGTGGCGTCGCGCGCGCATTTTCCAGTGCCGCACAGCACTTTCCGTCCGCCGGACGCATCCGTCCGGCAGGAGGGCCTCGGTCCGGCGCGCGGTCAGGCGGCGAACTGGCCGTGGCAGTGCTTGAACTTCCGGCCCGATCCGCACGGGCAGGGCTCGTTGCGGCCGACCCGGCCCACGTCGCCGGATCGAGGGGTTGCGGTCCGCGGCCGGCGCCGGCTGGAATGCCGCAGCCGCTTCGACGAACTCGTTCTCCCCGGTCACCAGGTCCTCGTGCTCGGCGATGGCGGTCACGCAAGCGTCGCTTCCTCGGAGAGCTGCGGCGGGGTCTGCCAGCTCGACGCGCATCAGCTGCGCGGTGACGGCCTGGCGCAAATTGGCCAGCATCGCCTGGAACAGCTCGAAGGCCTCGCTCTTGTATTCGTTCAGCGGGTCGCGCTGGGCGTAGCCGCGGAAGCCGACGACCGAGCGCAGGTGGTCGAGGTTGACGAGATGCTCGCGCCACAGATGGTCGAGCGTCTGCAGCAGGATCGCGCTCTCGACATGGTCATGATCTCGGGGCCGAAGCGGCTCGGCGCGGTCGTTGGCCGCCTCGTCGGCCGCCTCGGTGATGCGCTCGCGGATCTCCTCGTCGGCGATGCCCTCTTCCTTGGCCCACTCCTCGATCGGCAGGTCGAGGTTGAGCTGGGCGCGCGCGCCTCCTTGAGGCCGGCGGCGTCCCACTGCTCGGCATAGGCGTTTTCGGGGATGTTGCTTGGCGACGAGGTCGTCGATCACGTCGTGGCGCATCTCGGCGACGGTTCTCCGACAGGTTCTCGCCGTCCATCAGCTCGATGCGCTGCTCGAACACCACCTTGCGCTGGTCGTTCATGACGTCGTCGTATTTCAGCAGGTTCTTGCGGATGTCGAAGTTGCGCGCCTCGACCTTCTTCTGCGCCTTCTCCAGCGCCTTGTTGATCCAGGGATGGATGATCGCCTCGTCCTCCTTGAGGCCGAGCTTCTGCAGCATGCCGTCCATGCGCTCGGAGCCGAAGATGCGCATCAGGTCGTCCTGCAGCGACAGGAAGAATTTCGAGCGGCCGGGATCGCCCTGGCGGCCGGAGCGGCCGCGGAGCTGGTTGTCGATGCGGCGCGCTCTCGTGGCGCTCGGTGGCGAGCACGTAGAGGCCGCCCGCGGCGATCGCCTTCTCCTTCAGCCGCGGCGACGTCCGCGCGGATGGCGGCTTCCCGCGCCTCGCGCTCCGGCCCCGCGGGCATGTCGGCCAGCTCCTCGGCGATGCGCATCTCGGCATTGCCGCCGAGCTGGATGTCGGTGCCGCGGCCGGCCATGTTGGTGGCGATGGTGATGGCGCCGGGCTTGCCGGCCTGGGCGACGATCGCCGCCTCCCGCTCATGGTGGCGGGCGTTCAGCACCTCGAAATCCTTGAAGCCTTCCTTGCGCAGCCGCTCGGCGAGCTGCTCCGACTTCTCGATCGAGGTGGTGCCGACCAGGATCGGCTGGCCCTTCTCGCGCGCCTCCTTGATGTCGCGATGATCGCCTTGTATTTCTCCTCGACCGTCCGGTAGACCTCGTCGTCCTCGTCGATGCGCTTGACCGGCAGGTTGGTCGGCACCTCGGTCACTTCGAGGCCGTAGATGTTGCCGAACTCTTCCGCTTCCGTCAGCGCCGTGCCGGTCATGCCGGCGAGCTTCTTGTACATGCGGAAGTAGTTCTGGAAGGTGACCGAGGCGAGCGTCTGGTTCTCCGGCTGGATCGCCACATGCTCCTTGGCCTCCAGCGCCTGGTGCAGGCCTTCCGAATAGCGGCGGCCGGGCATCATGCGGCCGGTGAACTCGTCGATGATGACGATCTCGCCGTTGCGCACGATGTAGTCCTTGTCGCGCTGGAACAGGCGGTGCGCCTTCAGCGCGTTGTTGACGTGGTGCACGATGGCGACGTTCTCGACGTCGTAGAGCGACTCGCCCTTGAGGTGGCCGGCCGCGCGCAGCATGTTCTCCAGCTTCTCGGTGCCTTCCTCGGTGAAGATCGCCGTGCGCTGCTTCTCGTCGACCTCGTAGTCGGCGGGATCGAGCTTCAGGATGAAGGCGTCGATCGTGTTGTACATTTCCGAGCGGTCCTCGAGCGGACCGGAAATGATCAGCGGCGTGCGCGCCTCGTCGACCAGGATCGAGTCCACCTCGTCGACGATCGCGTAGTTGTGGCCGCGCTGCACCATCGGCGGCGCGCTCGTACTTCATGTTGTCGCGCAGATAGTCGAAGCCGAGCTCGTTGTTGGTGCCGTAGGTGACGTCCGCAGGCGTAGGCCGCGCGGCGCTCGTCGTCGGACAGGCCGTGGACGATGATGCCGACGGTGAGGCCGAGGAACTTGTAGATGCGGCCCATCCATTCGGCGTCGCGCTTGGCGAGGTAGTCGTTGACGGTGACGACATGGACGCCCTTGCCGGCGAGCGCGTTCAGATAGACGGGCAGCGTGGCGACCAGCGTCTTGCCTTCGCCGGTGCGCATCTCGGCGATGCCGCCATTGTGAGCACCATGCCGCCGATGAGCTGGACGTCGAAGGGCCGCATGCCGAGCACGCGGCGCGCCGCCTCGCGCACGGTGGCGAAGGCGGGCACCAGGAGGTCGTCGAGGGAGGCGCCGTTGGCGAGGTCGGCGCGGAACTGCTCGGTTCGGGCGTCGAGCTCCTCGTCGGACAGCGCCCTGAGCTCGTTCTCCATCGCATTGATCGCCTCGACCGCGCGGTCGCGTGGATCTTGATGCGCCGATCGTTGGCTGAACCGAATATCTTGCGGGCGAGGACGCCAAGACTGACCATCAAATGGTCCTTTCAACCGTAGTTTTTGCCGGCGGGCCGGCGAAATCCGCGGAACCCGGCAGGCGAAGCGGATTCTGCAAACAGCGAAAAGCGCCCGGAAAACGGTTCTGGACGCAAAGACGCTGGACAGATAAGAGGGGCCTCAACCGATGTCAACGCGCGCCTCCGCGCTAAATAGCGCTGAATTCCGCCACAATTGGACGTGTTTCAAGGCGCCTCAAATCCCCGATCGGAGAGTTCCATGTCCATTTCCTCACGCCGCGCCGCATTCGCCAGGCTGGCGCTTCCTTTCAGCCTCTTCGCGGCGCTGACGGCTTCGGCGGTTGCCCAGGAGACCGCCCCCGCCGAGCAGCCCGCCGCGGAAGCTGCGAAGCCCGCCGCGCCCGATCCGAACAAGGTCATCGCCACCATCGACGGCAAGCCGGTCAGCGAGGCCGAGCTGGCGCTCGCCCTGCAGAGCGTGGACCAGCAATATTCGCAGTTGCCGCCCGAGCAGCGCCGTGCCGCCGCCTTCATGGCGATCATGGAGATCAGGCTGCTCGCCGACAAGGCGGTCGCCGAGGGCCTGGACAAGAACCCGGACTTCCAGCAGCGCATGGCCTTCCTGCAGCAGCGCGCCCTGCACAGCGAGGTGATCGACAAGGACGTCGGCGCCAGGATCACCGCCGAGGAGGTGCGCGCCCGCTACGACAAGCAGATGGCCGACACGCCGCCGGTCAACGAGGTCAAGGCGCGCCACATTCTGGTCAAGACCAAGGAAGAGGCCGACGCGATCATCAAGCAGCTCGACGGCGGCGCCAAGTTCGAGGATCTCGCCGCCCAGCACACCACCGACCCGAGCGGCAAGACCACCGGCGGCGACCTCGGCTATTTCGCGCCCGGCCAGATGGTGCCGGAGTTCGAGAAGGCCGCTTTCGCGCTCAACGTCGGCCAGTATACGAAGGAGCCGGTGCAGAGCCAGTTCGGCTGGCACGTCATCCTCGTCGAGGACAAGCGCGCCCAGCAGCCGCCGGCCTTCGACACGGTCAAGGACCAGATCCGCAACCTCGTCTTCCGCGAAAAATATTTCGCCATGGTCACCGACCTGCGCAAGGCGGCCAAGGTCGACGTCACCGACCCGGACCTGAAGAAGGCCGTCGACGCGATGGAAGCCGCGGACGGGGCGGAAGGCCGGCGAACTGACCGCAGCATCATGCCGGCACCAGCGAGAATGCGGAGCCGGCCGAGGCAATCGGCCGGCTTCTTGCGTTTCACCCGCTGGCGCCGGCGTTCCTGAAACGGCTTGCGCGGTCCCCGCGCTATCGGGCAAACCGAGCCACTTTCCGCGCGTCACATGCCCGAGGCTATAGATGTCGACCACGATCTCGCCGCTCGCCCCGAAGAAATACCCCAAGATGCCGGCGATCGACGGCGTGCGCATGGCGACCGCCGAGGCCGGCATCAAATACAAGAACCGCACCGACGTGCTGGCCATGGTCTTCGACGAAGGGACCGAGGTCGCGGGCGTGTTCACCCGCTCCAAATGCCCGTCCGCGCCGGTCGACTACTGCCGCCGGAACCTCCCCGGCGGCAAGGCGCGCGTCCTGGTCGTCAATTCCGGCAACGCCAACGCCTTCACCGGCAGGAAGGGCCGCGAGATCGACCGCGCTCACCGGCAAGGCGGGCGCCAAGGCTGCCGGCTGCCCGGAGAACGAGATATTCCTCGCCTCGACCGGCGTGATCGGCGAGCCGCTCGATGCGCCCGGCTTCTCGCACCTGCTTGCCGGCATGGTGAAGGAGGCGAAGCCCGAGTTCTGGCGCGAGGCCGCCAGCGCCATCATGACCACCGACACCTATCCGAAGGTCGCGACCGTCACCGTCAGGCTCGGCGATGCCGACGTCACCATCAACGGCATCGCCAAGGGCGCCGGCATGATCGCGCCCGACATGGCGACCATGCTCTCCTTCGTGGCGACCGATGCGCCGATCGCCGCTCCCGTGCTGCAGGCGCTGCTGTCGGGCGGGGTGGGCAAGACCTTCAATGCGATTACCGTCGACAGCGACACCTCGACCAGCGACACGCTGCTCCTGTTCGCGACGGGTGCGGCGAAGACGCGCGGCGCGCCCAGGATCGACGATCCGAAGGACCTGACGCGGCTCGCGGCCTTCAAGGCGCGCGCTGGGCAAGGTGCTGAAGTCGCTGGCGCTGCAGGTGGTGCGCGACGGCGAGGGCGCGCGCAAGCAGGTCGAGGTGAGCGTCACCGGCGCGAAGTCGGCGCGTTCGGCCAAGAAGATCGCGCTTTCCGATCGCCAACTCGCCGCTGGTCAAGACGGCGGTCGCCGGCGAGGACGCCAATTGGGGCCGCGTCGTCATGGCGGTCGGCAAGGCCGGCGAACCGGCCGACCGCGACCGGCCTGTCGATCTGGTTCGGCGACAACCGGCTGGCCTTCGAGGGCGAGCGCGACCCGGACTATTCCGAAGAGGCGACCTCGGCCTACATGAAGCGCGACGAAATCCGCATCCGCGCCGATATCGGCATCGGCCGCGGCAAGGCGACGGTCTGGACCTGCGACCTCACCAAGGAATATGTCGCCATCAACGGCGACTACAGAAGCTGATGGGCGAAACCGTGCCGGACAAGCAGCCGAAGGCGGGTCTGGTCGACCGTCCGCCGCTTCGAGGCGGCGGGGTTCCGCGCCTGGCCGGCCTCCGCCGTCCATTATGACGGCACCTGGGTCGTGCGACTCACCGCCGGCCACCCGGCAAAGCGGCTGAATTCGGTCAATCCGCTCGATCCGCACGACGTGCAGAACCTGCGCCGAGCGCATCATGCGGGCCGGCCGGCGCTTCGACGCCTATGGCCGGCCGCTCACCTTCCGCCTGTCGCCGCTCGCCGGCCGCAGGCTGGTCGCCTATCTCGACGGCGAGGGCTGGACGGCGTTCGGCGAGTCGCTGGTGATGCGGCTCGACCTCGACGACAACGAGGCCGTGCACGGGGCGATGGACCAGATCCCGATGCAGGACATGAGCCGTTTCATCTCCGCCTCGATGAAGACGCACGGCGCCGACCCGGCGCTGCGGCCCGGTCTTTCCGAGGTCATCGGCGCGATCCAGCCCGAAGCGGGCCTGTTCGTGCTGGAACAGGAAGACGAGCCGCTGGCCACCGCCATCTGCGTGCAGGACGGCGACCTCGCCGGCCTGTTCGAGGTCGCCACCGCCGAGGCCGAGCGCGGCACAGGGCCACGGCCGGCGCCTGCTGCTCTCGGCGCTGAAATGGGCGAGGCTGCGCGGCGCGCGTCATGCCTGGCTGCAGGTCGAGGCCGACAATTTCGGGGCGCGGCGGCTCTACGGCACGCTCGGCTTCACCGAACTCTACCGCTACCACTACCGCCGCCGGCCGGAGAGCCTGAGCTTGGACGCCGCGGTGAAGAAGCCCTGCTGGTCGCCGCCTGTCGCGCTGGTCGACGCGGACGGCCGCGTGCTCCTGGCGCAGCGCCCGCCGGGCAAGACGCTGGCCGGCCTGTGGGAGTTTCCGGGCGGCAAGGTCGAGCCGGGCGAGACGCCGGAGGAAACGATCGTGCGCGAGGTGCGCGAGGAGATCGGCATCGAGACCAGGGTCGCGTGCCTGGCGCCGCTCACCTTCGCCAGCCATTCCTACGAGGACTTCCACCTTTTTGATGCCGCTCTATGTCTGCCGCCGCTTCTGGGGCATCCCCGAGCCCCGGGAAGGGCAGGCGCTGAAATGGGTGCGGCCGCGCAACATGCGCGACTACCCGATGCCGCCGGCCGACCTGCCGCTGATCCCGCACCTCATCGACCTGCTCTGACCGGCGGCGCCGATTCCCTTCCTCCACCGTTAATGAACCGTTTAGGCAAGTGTGGAAAATTGCCTGTTCAGCGGTTTTGCCACGACCGCGCCGCAGCCGACGCGGCGCCGGAGCACGGTCGAAAGTCATGCTTTCGGATCGTGCCTGCAATCGAGGGGGATGGTCGACATGACGCCTGAAAGACGACTGGGATCAGATCCGCGGCCGCAGCGCACCGCTGTTCGGCGTCGCCGGAATGAGCATGCTGCGCATCGCGCTTTTGTTCGGCTCCGGCCGCCGTGGCGCTGGCGCTGATCCTGACGCCGATGGCCGACCGCTATTCGAAAACACAGATCGTCGGCGCCGAAGCGCTCGATTTCATCTCGACCAGCTCGGTCGGACAGCGCGGCGGCCGTAGCTATACGATCCGCCGCAGCGTGCTGCAGGCGCCGGGCGCGGTGTGCATCATAGACTCGGCAGGCCGGCGCAGCGGCGATTGCTGAGGCCGCCGGCACGGCCTGCCGCAGTCTTTCTTAACGCTGCGGCATTAACCTTTCTTAACGCTGTGCCGTTAACGTTTCTTAACGGGTGAGCGGTAGGTTTCCGCCAACACGGGGTGGAACGCCATGCAACTGATCCGGCGATTTCTTGCAGACAGGAACGGCGCGACCGCGATCGAATACGGCCTGATCATCGCGGTGCTGTCGCTGGTCATCGTCGGCGGCATCAGCCAGGCATGGGCAACGCCATTTCCGACATGTTCGCCAATAAGGACAGGGCGCTGCAGAACGCCTTCAACAACTGATCAGCCGTTTCCTTTCGGCCCCAGCACCTTGGCCAGCGACACTTCCGCCGAGCCGGGCTTCAGCGGCTTCTGCTGCGAGGCGTCCGGCGTCCAGCCCGACATCCAGATGAACGAGAAGGTCGCCCGGATGCGCCCGTCCGGGTCCGGAGAAGCGTTCGGCATAGATCTCCGCCGCGCGGGCGAAGAATTCCGGGTCGCCGGCCGCCGCGAGCGTCCGGACGCCGCGAGCGGGTTGGTGGCGCCCATGGCGCGCAGGTCGCGCATCAGGTCGAACATCGTATCGTAGCGCACCGTCACCGGTCTCGACGTCGGCGACCGGCAGTGCGAAGCCCGCCCGCTGCAGCAGCGCGCCGGCGTCGCGGACGTCGGCGAAGGGCGCCACGCGCGGGCTGGCGCCGCCCGACAGCTCGGCTTCGGCCGCCAGCAGGCTCTCGCGCAGCTCGGCCAGCGTGCCCTGGCCGAGCATGGCGCCGAGGCAACAGCCCGTCCGGCTTCAGCGCCCGGCGTATCTGGGTCAGCAGGCCGGGAATGTCGTTCTCGTCCTGCAGGGCGAGCAGCGACACGGCGAGGTCGATGCTGGCGGGCTCCAGCGGCACCGTGTCCGGGCGGCGCAGCCACGCCGGCCTCCCCGCCGAGGAAAGCTGCATCGGTCTCGACCCTCACTGCCTCCTCCACCTTGCCGGTAGGCGAGCACCACGTCGCGCGCCGCCGGCGTGACCGCTGAACAGCGCGGCGGCCCTCGAAACCGCCGCCCGACGGTCGCCGACAGGCTCGCCAAGGTCGTCGGCGACATGCCGCATCAGGAAATCGGCGCCTTCCACGGCCCGCCGCCGCGCGCGCAGCCGGTGCGGGCGACCAAGAGGTCGGCGTCGATGATCCTGGTTTGGTTCATCGCCTTCCGAGCCGGCGCCGCATTGAAAAAATGCGCCGCGCCGGTCTTCTGCTATTCTCGCGCCGGGCCGTCAAGCCGGTGGGGGCGATGTGGGGGTTGCGGTTGCAGCGGTCAAGGGCGGGACGCGCTGGCTGATCGTCCGCGCCGCGGCAATGCTGTTCCCGCCCGTCTGCGCGGGATGCCGCGTGCTGGTGCATGCGCCCGGCGCGCTGTGCGGCCAATGCTGGCCGAAGCTGCGCTTCCTGGAACAGCCCTGGTGCGAGGTGATGGGCACGCCCTTCGCAGTACGAGATGGGCGAGGGGTTCCTGTCCGCCGAGGCGATCGCCGATCCGCCGCCCTTCGCGCGCGCGCGGGCGGCGGTCGCCTACACCGGCGTCGCGCGGCCGATGGTGCAGGCCTGAAATACCGCGACCGCACCGACCTCGCGCCCTGGATGGCGCGCTGGATGCTGCGCGCCGGGGCCGAGCTTGCGCGCGAGGCCGATGTCGTCGTGCCGGTGCCGCTGCACTGGCGGCGCTTCTTCTCGCGGCGCTTCAACCAGTCGGCCGAGCTGGCGCGGGCGGTCGCCCGGCTCTCCGGCAGGCCGTTTTGCGCCGATGGCGGTCAGGCGCGTCAAGGCTGACGCGCCAGCAGGTGGGGCTGGCCTTGCGCGAGCGCGGGAGGAGAACGTGCGCGGCCGCCTTTGGGGTGCCGCCCGAACAGGACATAACGGTGCGCGGCCGCCGGGTGCTGGTGGTCGACGACGTCTACACCACGGGCGCCACCGTGTCGGCGGTGACGAAGGCGCTGAAGAAGGGCGGCGCCCACGCGGTCGACGTGCTGACCTTCGCCCGCGCCCTGCCCGGCGACGAGCCCGGGGACTTCCAGCCCGATGATCTCGGCACCTATATATAGGAAACTGCGAAGTCAGGCTGACGGAACGGCCATGGTGGAAGTGACGATCTACACCCGGGTGATGTGCGGCTACTGCGCCGCCGCCAAGCGGCTGCTCGAGCGCAAGGGCGTCGCCTACACCGAGCACGACGCCAGCTTCTCGCCGGAACTGCGGCAGGAGATGATCTCCCGCGCCAACGGCCGCTCGCACCTTTCCGCAGATTTTCATCGGCGACTATCATGTCGGCGGCTCCGACGATCTGCACGAGCTGGACGCGCCAGGGCAGGCTGGACGGGCTGCTCGCCAAGGCGGGCAGTTGAACTAGGATTTTTCGAGAGATGGGCATCTTCAAGGTCGCAGCCGTCCAGATGCGCTCCGGCAAGGAGGCGGGCCGCAACGTCGTCGATTTCGAGGCGCTGGTGCGCGAGGCCGCCGGCAGAGGCGCGACCTATGTGCAGACGCCGGAGATGACCGGCGCGCTGATGCGCGACAAGGCCGACCGGGCGCGCTCGCGTTCAAGGCCGGCGCAGGACGACCAGATCGTCACCGCCGCGCGCCGGCTGGCGGCCGAGCTCGGCATCCACCTGCATGTCGGCTCGACCGGCATTCTCGCGGCACGACGGCAAGATCGCCAACCGCGCCTTCCTGTTCGGGCCGGACGGCTCGCTTGACCGCCCGCTACGACAAGATCCACATGTTCGACGTCGACCTCGACAATGGCGAGAGCTGGCGCGAATCCGCGACCTACGAGCCCGGGCGCGAGGCGGTGGTGGCCGACATCGGCGCCGCCAGGCTCGGCTTCGCCATCTGCTACGATCTGCGCTTCCCGCAGCTTTTCCGCGCCGAGGCGCTGGCGGGGTGCGGAGGTGCTCACCGTGCCCGCCGCCTTCACGCGCCAGACCGGCGAGGCGCACTGGCACATACTGCTGCGCGCGCGCGCCATCGAGAACGGCGCCTTCGTGATCGCCGCCGCGCAAGGAGGGCAGCACGAGGACGGCCGCGAGACCTTCGGCCATTCGCTGATCGTCGACCCCTGGGGCCGCATCCTCGCCGAGGCCGACCATGACGAGCCGGGCGTGATCGTCGCCGAGATCGACACCGCCGCTGTCGGCGGACGCGCGCCGGAAAATCCCCAACCTCAAGAATGCGCGCGCGAATTCGCGCTCGGCAGCGTGGCGGCGGCGCCGGTCGCGTTCCGGGAGCGCCGCGCGGGATGATCCGGTTTTCCCTGATCTGCGAGCACGACCACGAGTTCGAGGGCATGGTTCCGCAACAGCGACGACTTCGACCGCCAGAAGAAGCGCGGCTTCGTCGATTGCCCGACCTGCGGCTCCGGCAAGGTCGGCAAGGCGCTGATGGCGCCCGCCGTCTCGACCGGGCGCAAGAAGGAAAAATCGCCCTCGCCATGAACGAGATGCAGAAGAAGGCGATGGCGGCGATGAAGGCGCTGTCGGAGAAGATGCGCGAGAACGCCGACTATGTCGGCGACAAGTTCGCCGAAGAGGCGCGCAAGATCCATTTCGGCGAAGCCGATCCGCGCGGCATCTACGGCGAGGCCACGCTGGAAGAAGCAAGAAGCCTCGCCGAGGACGGCGTCGGCTTCATGCCGATCCCGGTGTTTCCCGAGGACCGCAACTGAGCGGACGCTTCCGCTGGAGATCCCCGCTCGTCAATTCCCGTGCCTGCGCTGTCTGGAACATCGGCCTTCGCTGGCGTGCCGCTGTCGGGTCCGCTCCGGACCGGATAACCAGCGGCCATGAACGCGCTCCGGAATTCGGCCCTCGGCCTGCTCGTCATCACAGGCGCTTTGCTTGGCCTGTCGCTGCCTTTCGGCAAGATCGCCACCGAGGCCGGCGTGCCGCCCGTCGTCTGGGCCTTCGTCATTTCGGCCGGCGGCGGCGGCGCGATCCTCGCCGCCATGCTGCTGCGGGGCGAGCGCGTGAGGCTCACCGCCCGCAAGTTGCGCTATTTCCTCATCACCGCGGCCATCACCTACGCGCTGCCCAACCTCCTGCTGTTCTCGGTCATGCCGCATGTCGGGGCGGGTTATGCCGGCATCATGTACACGCTGTCGCCTATCCTGACGCTGGTGCTCTCGATCCTCTTCGGCGTGCGCAAGCCCAACCTGCTCGGCATCCTCGGCATCGCCATCGGCTTCGTCGGCGCGGTGATGGTGGCGACGACGCGCGGCCAGCTCGGCGAGCCGGCGGCGCTGTTCTGGGTCGCGGTCGCGCTCGTCATCCGCTCAGCCTCGCCTGCGGCAACATCTACCGCACCGTCGACTGGCCGGCCGACGCCACCCGCTGGAGCTCGCCGTCGGCAGCAACCTCGCCGCCGGCCTCATCCTGCTTGTCGGAATAGGCGCTTCTGCCCGGCCTGCCCACGATAGGCGCGCTAGCCGACGTCCCGCTGGTGACCGTCGCGCAGATCACCGCGTCGGCCTGATGTTCGCCGTCTTCTTCCGCCTGCAGATCGTCGGCGGCCCGGTCTATCTCAGCCAGATCGGCTACGTCGCCGCGGCGATCGGCCTGTTCTCAGGCACGCTCTTCCTCGGCGAGCGCTACGGGCTGCTCACCTGGCTGGGGGCCGTGGTCATCGCCGTTGGCGTGATCGTGACGACGAAGGCGCAATCCACGAAGGCTTGCAGGTGCCGCTCTGTGTATCCTCTAATGTAACACGGATACACAGAAGCGGGATACACCGTGGCCTTCACATCAAGAATGCTGGGACGGATGCGCTGGCCCGCAAAGTGGCCGCATTGAAGAAGACCGGCCTAACCGAAGCGCCGTTCACACGGCGCTGGTTCACGAGTTGGAGCGCGAGAAGGCAAAGCCGTCACTGGTGGAGATCGGGATAGTATGCGCGCGAGGTTCGCGCTCGAAGCAATCCCGAGAAAAAGGGCTCCCGGCCGACAAGGCACCCATCTACAGCCTCTACGAGGACGACTGATAGTTCATCGACGCGCGGCGGCGCTTGTCGCGATGGTGGCTGGGGAGGAGGATGCGCCTGAACTGTTCAGGCGGCTTGAAAAGTCACGAGCGAGGCTCACCTCACCCTTGGCTGTCTGGGGGTTTCCATCGCTGCATCGCGGCCCTTGAACAGATCACCCAAAGCGGCGCAGGGCGAAGTCGAAAGACTCTCGCTCTGATGGAAATCGAGATCGCTGCGGTACCGCCATCCACCACCGGCGAAGCCATCGACGCTTTGGAGCGCTACGGCAAAGGCCGTCACAAGGCAGGGCTGAACTTCGGCGATTGCTTTGCTTATGCCTGTGCCAGGCGATCTGGCCTTCCGCTGCTCTACAAGGCAGCGACTTCGCCCTGACGGACATTGAAACAGCGTAGGCTACGCTCCCGACTTCTCCGCCAGCAGCATGTAGTTGACGTCCATGTCCTGGACTGCTGCCAGCGGTCGGTGAGCGGGTTGTAGGTCACGCCGGTGCGGTCGAATATCGCCATGCCGGCTTCGGCCAGCGCCTTTTCCAGTTCCTCGGGGCGCACCAGCTTTTCGTACTGGTGGGTGCCCTTCGGCAGCCAGCGCAACACATACTCGGCGCCGACGATCGCCAGCCCCTGCGTCTTCATCGTGCGGTTGATGGTGGCGACGAACATCAGCCCGCCGGGTCTCACCATCTCGGCGCAGCGCGCTACGAACAGGCCGACATCGGCGACGTGCTCGACCACCTCCATGTTGAGGACGACGTCGAATTTCTCGCCGGCGTCGGCCAGCTCCTCGGCGGTCGACGCGCGGTAGTCGATGGTGACGCGCGACTCGGCCGCATGCAGCCTGGCTGACCTCGATGTTCGTCTCCGAGGGATCGACGCCCACGACCTCCGCGCCCAGCCTCGCCATCGGCTCGCACAGCAGGCCGCCGCCGCAGCCTATGTCGAGGAAGCGCAACCCCTCGAACGGCCTTGCCGCATGCGGGTCGCGGCCGAAGCGCGCCGCCACCTGGTCGCGTATATAGGCGAGGCGAACCGGGTTGAACTTGTGCAGCGGGCGGAATTTCCCTTGCGGGTTCCACCACTCGGCGGCCATCGCCGAAAAACGCTCCACTTCGGTATGGTGATCGTTGTCCGTGCGGCTTCGGCCATGTCGATGCTCCTTCGCGACGAGGAAGTCGGGCGCGGCTGTAACAAAGTCAAGGCCGGATCGAAGAATCGATGCAGCCGCGCCCATGTCAGCATCGAACGCCATAGTGATGGTGGCAGGGGGCAGGGTGGTATAATGTCCCGTCAGCTTGGCGGTTGCGCGTTTCGCTGGGGAGATGGCCATGAGCGAAGCCAGGATTTCTTCACGCTGCTCAGGCAGTCGGCCGACGGCCGCGTGGTCGATGCGCTCGAACGGCTTGTCGCGGACGCTTCCGACCACCAGCTGTGCCGCATCAATCCGCTCGCCTTCGCGACCAGGAACGGTCTCGACGAGGAAGACACCATCGCCGCTTTCCTACACGGCACGCGCATCGGCATGTTCGACATCGCCTGGAACGTGCTTTGTCCGGGCTGCGGCGGCGTGCTCGACACCAACGCCACGCTGAAGACCGTGCAGAAGCAGGAATACACCTGCGCGCTGTGCGCCGACTCCTACGAGCCGACGCTGGACGAGATGGTCGACGTGACGTTCACCGTCAGCCGCGGCTGCGGCGGATCACCGCCCACAATCCCGACGACCTGTCGCTGCTCGAATATTATCGGCAGTTGTACTGGGGTTCCGGCGTCGACCTGCCGGAAGAAGGCTACGACGCCCTGGTCGACGAATTCATCATCGACCACGTCGAACTCGGGCCAGGCGAGAAGGGCGTTCTGTCGGTCCAGCTGCCGGCCGAATTCGTCATCGTCTTCGAGCCGGTGACGCATTCGGCGCAGTTCATCGACGCCAAGGGCGAGCCGACGCGCGAGCGGCAGGCGCTCTCGCTTCTCCTTCGACCGTGAACACATGCACAACCAGACGCTGGAGATGCGGCCGGGACCGCTGCGCCTTTCGCTGGAAAACCGCACCGACACGCGCGTCCTGCCCAGCATCTGCATTGCCGGCGACGCGCTGCACGGCTTGCTCCACCGCCGCCGGCCCTTCCTCACCGCCAAGCGGCTGCTCTCCAACCAGACGTTCCGCGACCTCTACCGGACCGACACGCTGGACGTCGACCAGCGGCTGAAAATCACCAGCCTGACCTTCCTGTTCACCGATCTCAGGGGCTCGACCGAGCTTTACGAGCGGGTCGGCGACCTGGTCGCCTTCGACCTGGTGCGCGCGCATTTCCATGTGCTCAACGAGATCGTCGCCGCGGAGGCCGGCGCGGTCGTCAAGACGATCGGCGACGCCGTCATGGCGACCTTCCCGACGCCGGACCGGGCCGTCGCCGCGGCGCTGCGCATGCGCGAGGCGATGCGCGAGCTGAACAGCCGCAACGGCCGCGAGGACCTGCTGCTGAAGATCGGCGTCCATGAAGGGCCTTGCATCGCGGTCACCCTCAACGAACGGCAGGACTATTTCGGATCGACGGTCAACATCGCGTCCCGCGTGCAGGGGCTCGCCAATTCGCAGTCGATTTTCGCCACCGGCGCCGTCGTCGAGGACAAGAAGACGATCGACCTGCTGAAAAGCAAGGCTTTGACGCCCCAGTCCAACAACGTCTCGCTCAGGGGCATCGAGCGGGAAGTGCTGGTCTACGCCATTCCTTAGCCAGGACGGCCGCTGCGGCCGAGAGCGCCCTTGCCTGCGCAGGGCCTATTGGATATTGAGGCCGCGCAATCCGCGGGCCGGCCCCGGTCCGTATCTTTTCAGGCAATTCCGGGATTTTCGGCCCGGCCAAGGCATCCGGCTTCCATGGCGCGCATCGTGATGAAATTCGGCGGAACCTCCGTGGCCGATATCGGCCGCATCCGCAACGTCGCGCGCCACGTCAAACGCGAGGTCGACGCCGGCCATCAGGTCGCCGTCGTGGTCTCGGCCATGGCCGGCAAGACCAACGAGCTGGTTGGCTGGGTGCAGGACGCCTCGAAGGCCGAAGGCTCCAACTTCAACATCTACGATGCCCGCGAATACGACGCCGTGGTCGCTTCCGGCGAGCAGGTGACGGCCGGGACTGCTGGCGCTCGTGCTGCAGGCGATGGGCGTCCATGCCCGCTCCTGGCAGGGCTGGCAGATACCGATCAAGACCGACAACGCGCACGGCGCCGCGCGCATCGAGGAGATCGACGGCTCCTTCCTGATGCAGCGTTTCGGCGAGGGCGCAGGTCGCGGTGATCGCCGGCTTCCAGGGGATCGCGCCCGACAACCGCATCGCGACGCTGGGCCGCGGCGGCTCCGACACCAGCGCCGTCGCCATCGCCGCGGCGGTCAAGGCCGACCGCTGCGACATCTATACCGATGTGGACGGCGTCTACACGACCGACCCGCGCATCGAGCCCAAGGCGCGCCGCCTGCCGAAGATCTCCTTCGAGGAAATGCTCGAAATGGCCTCGCTCGGCGCCAAGGTGCTGCAGGTGCGCTCGGTCGAGCTTGCCATGGTGCACAAGGTGCGCACATTCGTGCGCTCCTCTTTCGATGACCCGGACGCGCCGGGGATGGGCGATCTGCTCAATCCGCCCCGGAACGCTCATTTGCGACGAGGATGAAATCGTGGAACAGCAGGTCGTCACCGGTATCGCCTACGCCAAGGACGAAGCCCAGATATCGCTGAGGCGCGTGGCCGACCGGCCGGGCGTCGCCGGCGGCATCTTCGGGCCGCTGGCCGAGGCCAACATCAATGTCGACATGATCGTCCAGAACATCTCCGAGGACGGGAAGTCGACCGACATGACCTTCACCGTGCCCTCCGGCGACGTCGCCAAGGCGCTGGCCGTGCTCGACAAGGTCAGGCAGACCGTGGGCTTCGACGTCCTCCAGCACGACGAGGGCATGTCGAAAGTGTCGGTCATCGGCATCGGCATGAGGAGCCACGCGGGCGTGGCCGCCACCGCCTTCAAGGCGCTGGCCGAGAAGTCGATCAACATCCGGGCGATCACCACCTCCGAGATCAAGATCTCGATCCTGATCGACGGCCCGTACACGGAATTGGCGGTGCGGACTTTGCATTCCGTCTACGGTCTGGATAAGCAGTAACGAGCTAGTATTCTTGTTCGGCGTCCCGGAAGCGCAACGCGCCTCCGGTGAGGGCATCGGGTGTCCGGGCACGGCATGCCGCCATGCCCCAGGAGAGCTGCTTTATGCGTGACATGGCCGCAGGCCCGCGCGTTCTGTTGAAACGGCTCCGCGAACTGATGGCGGAGGCGCTCGAGCCGCAGGAGCGGCTCGACCGCATCGTGCACGACATCGCCCAGAACATGGTGGCCGAGGTCTGCTCGCTCTACGTGCTGCGCGCCGACTCGGTGCTCGAGCTCTACGCCACCGAAGGCCTGAACCGCGGATCCGGTCCACCTGGCGCAACTGCGTCTGGGCCAGGGCCTCGTCGGCACGATCGCGGCCAGCGCCCGCGCGCTGAACCTGCCCGACGCCCAGCAGCACCCGGCCTTCGCCTACCTGCCGGAGACCGGCGAGGAGATCTATTCGTCCTTCCTCGGCGTGCCTGTGCTGAGGGCAGGGCGCACGCTCGGCGTGCTTGTCGTGCAGAACCGCACCAAGCGCCAGTACCGCGACGACGAGGTCGAGGCGCTGGAAACGGCCGCCATGGTGATCGCCGAGATGATCGCGGCGGGCGAGCTCGCCCGCCTCACCCGGCCGGGGCTGGAGCTCGACCTGCGCCGCCCCGCGAGCTTTACCGGCATCTCCTTCAACGACGGCGTCGGGCTCGGCCATGTCGTGCTGCACGAGCCGCGCATCGTCGTCACCAACCTCTTCAACGAGGACAGCGACGAGGAGATGCGGCGGCTGGAGCAGGCGCTGGGATCGCTGCGCCTCTCCATCGACGACATGCTGTCGCGCCGCGACGTCGCCTTCGAGGGCGAGCACCGCGCCGTGCTCGAGGCCTACCGCATGTTCGCCAACGACCGGGGCTGGGTGCGCAGGCTCGACGAGGCGGTGCGCAACGGCCTGACCGCCGAGGCGGCGGGTCGAGAAGGTGCAGAGCGACATGCGCGCGCGCATGCTGCACATGACCGATCCCTATCTGCGCGAGCGGATGAGCGATTTCGACGACCTCGCCAACCGGCTGCTGCGCATGCTGATGAGGCCAAGCGGTGCCGGACGACGTCGCCGCAGCGCTGCCCAAGGACGCCATCATCGTCGCCCGCTCGATGGGCGCGGCCGAGCTCTCGACTACCCGCGCGAGAAGCTGCGCGGGCTGGTGCTGGAGGACGGCGCCGTCACCAGCCACGTCGTCATCGTGGCGCGCGCCATGGGCATTCCCGTCGGCCACGTGAAGGGTGCCGTCTCGATGGCGGAGAACGGGCGACTCCGATCATCGTCGACGGCGACGACGGGCACGATCCACCTGCGCCCGCAGTCCGACCTCGAGATCCGCCTATGCCGAGAAGGTGCGCTTCCGCGCCCGCCGGCAGGAGCTCTACCGCGAGCTGCGCCAAGCGGCCCTGACCAGCAAGGACGGCGTCAAGCTCGATCTCCTGATGAATGCCGGCCTCGCCGGTCGACCTGCCGCAGCTCGCCGAGTCGGGCGCGGGCGGCATCGGCCTCTTCCGCACCGAGCTGCAGTTCATGGTCGCCTCCACCTTCCCGCGCGCCGAGGCGCAGGAAGCAGGCTCTACCGCGACGTGATCGACGCGGCGAGGGGCAAGCCGGTCACCTTCCGCACCATCGACATCGGCGGCGACAAGGTGCTGCCCTATTTCAAGAAGCGTCGTGCACCCGGAGGAGAACCCGGCGCTCGGCTGGCGCGCGATTCGCCCTCACCCTCGACCGGCCGGGGCTGCTGCGCACGCAGATCCGCGCGCTGCTGAAGGCCGCCGGCGGGCGCGAGCTGCGGCGTGATGCTGCCGATGGTCACCGTGCTTTCGAGATCGCGCAGGCGCGCGAGATCATCGACCGCGAGGTGCGGCATCTGTCGCGCTTCGCCCACCACCTGCCGACCAGCCTGAAGCTCGGCGCCATGCTCGAAGTGCCGGCGCTGCTCTGGCAGCTCGACGAGCTGATGAAGGCGGTCGACTTCGTCTCGGTCGGCTCGAACGACCTCTTCCAGTTCGTCATGGCGCGCCGACCGCGGCAACACCGCAGCTTTCCGACCGCTTCGACACGCTGTCGGTGCCGTTCCTGCGCGTGCTGAAGCAGATCGCCGACGCCGGCGCGCGCAACCATACGCCGGTGACGCGCTGTGCGGCGAGCTCGCCGGGCCGGCCGATCTCGGCGATGGCGCTGATCGGCCTCGGCTACCGCTCGATCTCGATGTCGCCGGCCTCGATCGGCCCGGTGAAGGCGATGCTGACCGAGCTGCCGGTCGGCGAGCTGACGCAATTCTTCGAGGAAAACCTCGCCGGCCACGCCGCCGGCCTGCCGATGCGCGCGCGCTGCTGCACGCTTTGCGGATGATCGCGGGATACCGCTGTAGGCGGCAAGCGGCGGTTCTGGCCGGCTGCTCATGGTGCGCTCAGCCACTCTCGTCCATTTTGGATAATATATATATATTCCACGTATTGGAAAAGACTGGAGATATTTATGCGCCAGTTCAGCACGGTGGAATTGACCCAAAAGATTGGCGATGTGACGCATCTGGCGAGCCGTGAGCCGGTGGCGATCACCCAGCACCGCAAACCTCGCTTCGTGCTTATGAGCATCGAGGACTATGAGCGGTTGGTCAGTCGCGGCGACGCGCGCCAGGCGTGGTCCGCGAAGGACGTCCCCGACGATCTGCTCGAAGAGCTGGAAACGGCGTTTGACGCCTACAGGTCGGCGCCCAGATAATCTGTGGCGTTCGAGGAGCTCCAAACCGGCGTCATCATCTCCTATCCATTCCTCTGGCTTCGAGAGGCGGAAAAAGGAGAAACCGAGGGGCGAAAACCTCGTCCGACCGCCGTGGCGCTGCGCCTGATACGACCCGGCGGCGATGCCGTGGTGCTGCTGCCGATAACGACCCAGCCGCCAGCCACGAACCGTGTGGCGGTTGAAGTTCCCGACACCGAGAAGCAACGCGCTGGCCGCCAAATTACCACACGCTGCTGGATCATCCTCGATGAATTCAACACGGACATCATAGGCAGATCCTTCTACCTCGAGCCGGAACGGCCGCTCGGCGCTTTCAGCCGGGCCTTTTTCCAGCCGGTCGCAAAGGCGTTCATCGCCAACATCAGGAAAGCGCGGAAAATACCGCGTCGGTAGCCGTCGGTTCGCGTTAACCCGCCGCCACGGTCCAATCCTCCAGCCGCAAATCCTCGACCCGCTGGAATTCACTGACATTGTTCGTCACCAGGGTCGCGCCATGATGTTTTGCCTGGCCGGCGATCAGCACGTCGAAAGGCCCGATTGGCGTCCCCTTTCGCGCCAGGCCAGCCCGGATTTCGCCCGCGGCCGCGCATCTTCCAGGTCGAAGTCGAGGATGACGAGGTCGGCGAACAGCAGCCGGAGCGTCTCCAGATTGTGCGCGACCTTTTGACTCTTGTAGGCGCCGAAATAAAGCTCGTGTGCTACGATCGAGCTTGTGCCTGCCGCACCCGGTTTGATGCGGTCCAGCCGCGCCAGAACGGCGTCCGATCTCTTGCCGACAAGCGCGATCAGCGTGTTGGTGTCGAGCAGGTATTCGATCACGGGAACGTCTTGTCCAGGTCAGGCCTCTCCTGCTCCTCCGGCTGCTCACGGCCGTGTTTTAGGAAGTCGGAGCTGAAGCCTCGGCTCACGGCGGCGCGCAGCGACGCCCAGCGTTCGTGCTGCTCGACGCGCGGTCGCAGGATGATGGCGTCGCCCTCTCGGGAAATCTCGACCTCGTCGGCGTTGAGGCGGAATTCCTTCGGCAGGCGGACAGCCTGGGAGTTTCCCGACTGGAAGACGCGAGCATAACGGGACATCTATATCCCTTTTATCCCTTTCCGTATATACGAATCAGTATATACATGGCCTGATCGATCCTTACAAGTACCGATCCTGCGCTTCGTCCCGTTGAGCTTTTTCGCGATCTTCGATAAGGCGCGCGCATGATCTCTCCCCCGCGACCGGATGGACCAGCTCGTCAAGCGTTTCGACATGCTCGAAGCGCAGATGGCGGCCGGCCCCGACCCGGACGCCTATGTGAAGCTCGCTTCCGAATATTCCGAGCTGCAGGACATCGCCGGCAAGATCAGGGAGCTGTTCAAGGCTGAAGGCGAACTCGCCGATCTCGAGGCCATGCTCGCCGACAAGGGCACCGACGCCGAGATGCGCTCGCTTGCCGAAGCCGACCTGCCCGGCGTCGAGGCGCGCATCGACAGCCTGCGCCACGAGCTCCAGATCCTGCTCCCTGCCCAAGGACGCCGCCGACGAGAAGAACGCCATCCTCGAAATCCGCGCCGGCACCGGCGGCGACGAGGCGGCGCTCTTCGCCGGCGACCTCTTCCGCATGTACGAGCGCTACGCCGCCGCGCAGGGCTGGCGCATGGAGGTCGTGTCGGCCAGCGACGGCGACGCCGGGGGCTTCAAGGAAATCATCGCCAGCGTGTCGGGCAAGGGCGTCTTCGCCAAGCTGAAATTCGAGTCCGGGCGTGCACCGCGTGCAGCGCGTGCCGGCGACCGAGGCGGCGGGCCGCATCCACACCTCCGCCGCCACCGTGGCCGTCATGCCGGAGGCCGAGGAGGTCGACATCGAGATCAGGCCCGAGGACATCCGCATCGACACCACGCGGGCCTCGAGCGCCGGCGGCCAGCACGCCAACACCACCGAGACGGCGGTGCGCATCCTGCACATCCCGACCGGCATCATCGTGGTGCAGGCCGAAAAGTCGCAGCACCAGAACCGCGCGCGCGCCATGCAGGTGCTGCGCGCGCGCTCTACGATCTGGAGCGGTCGCGCGCCGACCAGGAGCGCTCCGACGCGCGCAAGCTGCAGGTCGGCTCCGGCGACCGTTCGGAGCGCATCCGCACCTACAATTTCCCGCAGGGGCGCGTCACCGACCACCGCATCAACCTGACGCTCTACAAGCTCGACCGGGTGATGCTGAGGGCGCGCTCGACGAGATCATCAACGCGCTCATCGCCGACCACCAGTCGAAGCTGCTCGCGGCCGAAAGCGCGTAGGGATGCGCGCACTCAGGCTTGATCCCGCCCCTCCACCACGCTGTCGCGTGGCCCCCCTCTCCCGTAAACGGAGGAGGATCCAGGTTGCGGACGGCGGCAGCGCCGGTTCCTCCCCTGCGAAGCGGGGGAGGGGGACCGCCCCCCGGGTCCGGCCGAAGGCCGGCCCGAGGACAGGCTCCGGCGGTGGAGGGGGCGGCGAATGCACCGCCCATGCAAACTTGAACCTGGGCGAACTTATCCGCGAAACGCGCCTCGCATTGGCCGGCGTACCCGACCCCGCGCGTGAGGCCCGCATCCTGGTCGAGCATTTCACCGGAACGACCCTACCGACGCTGTGTCCAAGCCGGACATGCCGATCGGCGCCGACGCGGTTGCCGCCATCCGCGCCGCCGTCGCCCGCCGCATTGCCGGCGAGCCGGTCCACCGCATCCTCGGCTTCCGCGAATTCTACGGGCTGCGACTCAGCCTTTCGCCCGAAACGCTGGAGCCGCGTCCCGACACCGAGACCCTGGTCGACGCCGTCCCGCCGCGCCTGCGCCAGAGACCTGCCGCAAGCGCGGGCGTCTGCCGCATCCTCGACCTCGGCACCGGCACCGGCGCGATCGCCCTGGCACTGCTCGCGCAAGTGCCTGAAGCCACAGCGCTCGGCGTCGACATTTCCGCCGATGCGCTCGCCACCGCCAGCCGCAATGCCGGCGAAAACGGCCTGCGAGCGCTTCCAGGCCCGTCCGCTCGGACTGGTTCGGACCATTTCCGGCGCCTTCCATGTAATTGTCGCAAACCCTCCCTATATTAAAACTGAAGAGCTAGCGGCCTTGCAGCGCGAGGTCAGGAATTTCGATCCGGCGAGAGCCCTTGATGGCGGCGCCGATGGGACGTCTGATGCGCCTGACAGAACGATAGCGGCACAGGCGAAGACATATCTCGAAGCGGCCGGAGTGGTCGCCGTGGAGATAGGACACACGCAGAGGCAGGACGTAACGCGGCTGTTCGAAGCTTCCGGATTTCACCTCGTCGAGGCGGGAAAGGATCTTGGAGGCCGGGACCGGGTGCTGGTTTTCGGGCGGGGATGACTGATTTCCTTGCCATAAAAAGCGCTTGGCAAGCATGGCGAATGCGGATAGGGTCCCGGCACCGGATGAGACGAAGCAGGCAGTGCTGTCACCAACCGGTTTCCAGATCGACAGTCTGCCTTCTTGCGGAAACGACGCTTTAGCTTCGTGCGGGGATCGTTC
Organism: Asticcacaulis sp.; assembly: GCA_024707255.1. NCBI lineage: Bacteria > Pseudomonadati > Pseudomonadota > Alphaproteobacteria > Caulobacterales > Caulobacteraceae > Asticcacaulis > Asticcacaulis sp. The sequence goes on from JANQAC010000002.1 coordinate 31,664, forward strand.
GGCAGTTAATACGTAACCGGAACGGAAAGAACGTGGCGCCGACGCAAACGCGGGCGAGCACCGTTAGGACAACATGGAACGGCGGCCCGCACCTGCGCCCCGTGTCCAGAGCTTTATAAAAACCCAAGAGAGTAGAATGAGGCCACAACAGCAGAACAGGCGCATGCGCGGCCGCAACGGTGGCGGCAACAACAACAATCAGAACCGCAGAGGCCCGAACCCCCTGACGCGCAACTACGAAAGCAACGGTCCGGATGTGAAGATCCGCGGCTCCGCGCAGCAGATCGCCGAAAATACGCCCAGCTCGCCCGCGACGCGCAGAGCTCCGGCGATCGGGTGATGGCCGAGAACTACCTGCAGCACGCCGAGCACTACAACCGCATCATCGCGGCAGCCCAGGCAGGCAGATGCCGATCCAGAACATGCAGAACCAGCGCGACCAGTCGGACGACGATCTCGACGACGAGCGCGACGAGTTCGACAATGTCGGCAACGTCGTCCAGGAACGTCGGACAGCCCAATCCGGGGCAGGGCGGCCAGCCCGGTCAGGGCCAATGGCGCCTATCAGGGCAATGCCGGCCAGAACGGCAACGACGAATATGCACAGCCGCAGCAGGCCGCGCCCGGTTCGGAGCCGCAGCCGGTGATCGACGGCATGCCGGCCGAGGTCGCGCTCAACCCCGAAGCAGTCGAGGGCAATCCCGCCCGCGAACGCCCCTTCAACGGCAACGGCCATGGCGGCGAGGCCCGCGAGGGGCGCCGCAACCGGCGTCCGCGTCGCGGCGAGCGTGCCCGCCCCGAGGTGAGCGACAGTGACGATGAGCCGGCTGCGGACGGGCTTGTTGCCACTCGTCGCGCGGCGCGCCTGTTTCGTCGAAGGAGCCAGCGCCGCAGGAGCCCGCCGACGACGCCCAGAAAGACGGCGACGCCGCGCTGGTCGACGCCGACAACCAGAGAAATCCACACGGTTTATGGATGGTTCGAGGCGGCGGGGGTCGAAAGATCCCCGCCGCTTTTTTGTTTTTGACCGGCATCAATGCGTCTTGCCCGAAATCGGGCGAGTATCCATATCAGGCTCAATGGGCCTGGCTCCTAATGAGCGGGTCCGTCAACTTTGCCTGACCGGTGCCGCCAAGCGGGCCGCTGACGGATTGGAGACACGATATGGATATCTTGAAAAATTCCGAGCGGGTGCGCGGGTTCATTCAGTCGGCGCAGACCATGGCGCTCTCCCGCAACCACCAGCAGTTCACCCCCGAACATCTTCTGAAGGTCCTGATCGACGACGAGGAAGGCCTCGCGGCCTCGCTGATCTCGCGCGCCGGCGGCGACGCCGAAGGCGCGCGCAGCTCGGCGTCGAGGCCGCGCTCGAACGCGCTGCCGCAAGGTCGAGGGCGGCAACGGCCAGCTCTACCTGGCGCAGCCGCTCGCCAAGGTCCTTTCCACCGCCGAGGAGCTGGCGAAGAAGGCCGGCGATTCGTTCGTCACGGTCGAGCGCCTGCTGCAGGCGCTCGCCATGGAGAAGTCGGCGAAGACCGCCGACATCCTGGCCAAGGCCGGCGTCACGCCGCAGGCGCTCAACCAGCCGCCATCAACGACCTGCGCAAGGGCCGCACCGCCGACACCGGCTTCCGCCGAGCAGGGCTATGACGCGCTGAAGAAATACGCGCGCGACCTCACCGCCGACGCCCGCGCCGGCAAGCTCGATCCGGTCATCGGCCGCGACGACGAGATCCGCCGCACCATCCAGGTGCTGTCGCGCCGCACCAAGAACAATCCGGTGCTGATCGGCGAGCCCGGCGTCGGCAAGACGGCCATCGCCGAAGGCCTGGCGCTGCGCATCGTCAACGGCGACGTGCCCGAATCGCTCAAGGACAAGCAGCTGATGGCGCTCGACATGGGCGCGCTGATCGCCGGCGCGAAATATCGCGGCGAGTTCGAGGAGCGGCTGAAGGCCGTGCTCTCCGAAGTCACCGCGGCCGCCGGCGGCATCATCCTGTTCATCGACGAGATGCACACGCTGGTCGGCGCCGGCAAGGCGGACGGCGCGATGGACGCCTCCAACCTGCTGAAGCCGGCGCTGGCGCGCGGCGAGCTGCACTGCGTCGGCGCCACCACGCTGGACGAGTACCGCAAGCATATCGAGAAGGACGCGGCCCTTGCCCGCCGCTTCCAGCCGGTCTTCGTCGAGGAGCCGACGGTCGAGGACACGATCTCGATCCTGCGCGGCCTGAAGGAGAAGTACGAGCAGCACCACAAGGTGCGCATCTCCGATTCGGCGCTGGTCTCGGCGGCGACGCTGTCGAACCGCTACATCACCGACCGCTTCCTGCCCGACAAGGCGATCGACCTGGTCGACGAGGCGGCCTCGCGGCTGCGGATGCAGGTCGATTCCAAGCCCGAGGCGCTGGACGAGGTCGACCGCCGGATCATGCAGCTCAAGATCGAGGCGCGAGGCGCTGAAGGTGGAGAAGGACGAGGCCTCGAAGGATCGGCTCGCCAGGCTCGAGAAGGAGCTCGCCGGCCTCGAGGAGGAGTCCGACGCGCTGACCGCCAAGTGGCAGGCCGAGAAGCAGAAGCTCGGCTGGCCGCCGACCTCAAGAAGCAGCTCGACGAGGCGCGCAACGAGCTGGCCATCGCCCAGCGCAAGGGCGAGTTCCAGCGGCCGGCGAGCTTGCCTATGGCAGCATCCCCGAGCTGGAGAAGAAGCTGACGGAGCGCCGAGGCGCAGGACGGCAAGGGCGGCATGGTCGAGGAGACGGTGGTCACGCCCGACCATGTCGCGCATGTCGTGTCGCGCTGGACCGGCATTCCGGTCGACAAGATGCTCGAAGGCGAGCGCGACAAGCTGCTGCGCATGGAAGACGAGATCGCCAAGCGCGTCGTCGGCCAGGGCGAGGCGGTGCAGGCCGTCTCCAAGGCCGTGCGGCGCGCGCGCGCCGGGCTGCAGGATCCCAACCGGCCGATCGGCTCGTTCATGTTCCTCGGCCCCACCGGCGTCGGCAAGACCGAGCTCACCAAGGCGCTCGCCGCGTTCCTGTTCGACGACGAGCACGCGATGGTGCGCATCGACATGAGCGAGTTCATGGAGAAGCACTCGGTCGCCCGCCTGATCGGCGCGCCTCCCGGCTATGTCGGCTACGAGGAGGGCGGCGCGCTGACCGAGGCGGTGCGGCGCCGGCCCTATCAGGTCGTGCTGTTCGACGAGATCGAGAAGGCGCATCCCGATGTGTTCAACGTGCTCCTGCAGGTGCTCGACGACGGCCGCCTGACCGACGGCCAGGGCCGCACGGTCGACTTCCGCAACACGCTGATCGTCATGACCTCGAACCTCGGCTCGGAGTATCTGGTCAACCTGACGGAGGGCGAGGACGCCGACGCGGTGCGCGGCGACGTGATGGACGTCGTGCGCGCCTCGTTCCGGCCGGAGTTCCTGAACCGCGTCGACGAGATCATCCTGTTCCACCGGCTGCGCCGGCAGGACATGGGCAAGATCGTCGAGATCCAGCTGAAGCGGCTGGAGAAGCTGCTGGCCGAGCGCAAGATCGCGCTCGACCTCGACCTCGCGGCGCGATCGACTGGCTGGCGAAGCCAAGGGCTACGACCCGGCCTACGGCGCGCGCCCGCTGAAGCGCGTCATGCAGAAGGAGCTGCAGGACCCGCTCGCCGAAAAAGATCCTCGGCGGCGACATCCTCGACGGTAAGGGTGAAGATCACCTGGGTGTGCGGGTGTGTTTTTTTGGGGGATGAAGGCTGTGGTGTGGCGGACGAGGGGAGGGGCGGGGGGGTGGCTCCCCTTTTTGGGGAGGGGGGGGGGGGCAGCGGGTGGGGGGGTGCCGCTGTCGGGGTTCCGGCGATCTGGGCAAGCCGGGCTTCGGGAGGTTAGAGGGGGTTAACTGGTCCGGATCGGGTTCGCATGTCGGGTACCTTGAGCTGGAGAAATGGGCGGAGCGCACGCCTATAGGCGAGCCCGGGCAGCAGGTCGCGCATCACCGCCAAGAAATTTATGTCGGAGCGCGGAACCGGCTCGTCCTGAGGGGGGGGAATGGCAATTAGTGCCCTCCAGTCCCTTATATTTCGGCCCCACCATCCTTAAAATTAAACCCCTCCATCGCGGACACGACGACATGCGCCGGCGCCGAACACATGCGCTCGAGCAGGCGCTCCTTGCGCACCGGGTCGTCGGTCGGAATGAAAAGCGTCGTGCTGACATAGTCGCGCATCACCTCTACGCGATCCGGCCCGGCGAGCCGCTTGCACAGGCCGCCCGCCGCCGTCCTCGCCGCCTGCGACCGCGCGACGGAGGAATCCAGCATGACAATCGCGCCCGGCATGTCGGGATAGCGCGCGGCGAGGTCGAAGGCGACGATGCCGCCCATGCTGTGCCCGACGATGACCGGTTTCCTCGGCCGAGCCTTTCGATGCACGCCGGGCGACGTCGTCGGCGAAAAGGCCGATCGTGTAGGCGACGTCGGGCGCATCGCTCTCGCCGTATGGCCGCGCAGGTCGGGCGCAACCACCCGGCGGCCGGCTTTCGCAAGATGCTCGGCCTGCGGCGCGAAGAAGCTGCGGTCGCAGCACCAGCCGTGCACCAGCACGACAGCCTCCCCGCCGCCTCCGCCGTCGAAGCAGGCGAGCTTCGTCCCGTCACGTTCGAGCGTCGTCATGTCCCCGATACCCCCGGTACCCCCCCGCGCAGGCTAGCCCATCCGGCCCCGAAGGGCTACCGCCCGGCGCCGCCCCGCCACGCGCCGAAGCGCGCCGCCCCCATGGCGATTGGCGTATCCTCTCCCCGGGCAGGGGAGAGCCCATCAGTGCCGGAGGCTACCGCGCGGCGTCGCACCGGCGCGCGCCGGAGCGTGGCGCGTCGCCCGAGCGATTGGCGTATCCTCTCCCCGGGCAGGGAGGTGGCTCGGTCCGAAGGAGCGAGACGGAGAGGAGGTGCTTCTCGACGCCCCGGCCAAGCCAATCCTGCTGAGCGGCAAGCGACGTCACAGGGCCTGGATAGTGGGTCCCGCCGCAGGAGGCCTGCTGGGGTCAACCGCAACAGGGTTGCGCCGCAAGCCTGCACGTATCGCTTTGCGTTATCGCCCTGACGAGCATGAGCCCCATCTGCCCCCGGCCCCATGCAACCCGATCCTCGTCATCGCCGTCCCTCCCGGCAAGAACTGGTCCAAGCAACAAAGACATCGGCCACCCACGCGAGCGGCGCCTCCGCTCAGGAGCCGCCGAGCTCAGGCGAACGAGACCTACTCCATCACCATCTGCTAGTTTTCACGGAAGGCAAGCTTTGCCGCGCCTCAACGTCCGCGCCATGCCCTTGCCACCGCCGCCGGCAAAGCGCCGCCAGCGCCAACCACCTCCTCATCCTGAGCTTGTCGAAGGAGAGGGGAGGTCGGCCGGCCTCAGCCGGCCGGGTGGGGTATCGGTGCCCACCGAGCGACGCCGTTGGCAATCAGGGTGAGGAGTTGAGCCTATCCGAGAACACCAAATGTCCCATCGCAAGGCGGGGGCATTTTTGCGCACAGATGCGGCTTAGGCTGAGTTTGTACTTGATTTGTTCCGATCCTGCAGGCAACATTCCAAGTTGACTTATCTCAGCGAGTCGGTTCAACCCTCTTTGTCAGCCGTGAGTGGTCATGCCCAATATCCGCACACGCCAAAAGCTCTCAGGAGCATACTTCACCCCTAACGATGTTACATCTGGGTTGCTCAATTGGGCGATCCACAGCGACAATGATCGTCTTCTCGATCCGTCATGCGGTGACGGCCAATTTATAGCCGGACATCGGAATTCTGTAGGCATCGAACAGGACGCCTACTCCGCACACAAAGCTATGGAACGTACCTTGGGCGTTGATCCACGAGGGTGACTTCTTGCGCTTGGGCTGCTGAGACTGAAGAGCGGTTCGATTGTGCGGCTGGTAATCCACCCTTCATTAGGTATCAGTCTTTCAGTGGCGACGCGCGTGCAAGAGCGGCAACTTTGTGTCGCCGCTTAGGTGCAGAGTTTTCCGGCCTCGCATCGTCGTGGGCTCCATTTCTCGTGGCAGCAGCAAGCCTACTGAAACTTGGCGGTAGAATGGCTTTTGTAGTGCCGGCGGAAATTGGCCATGCGCCCTATGCTAGGCCTTTGCTTGACTATCTTGTCGATCATTTCGGTATCGTCCACGTTGTCGCTATTAGAGAGAAGATTTTTCCACATTGTCCGAAGACTGTTGGCTACTCTACGCAGAAAATTTCGGGAGCAAGACAACCAGTATTCGCTTTACGATCTCCGATCGATTTGTGCCGAAGCCCTAAACCTCCCGCGTAACGAGATACATCTCGGTCAAGGAGCTCCGCACGCTTTGGAAAGGGGAGGCTCCGCCCTTTTTTGCTGAGGGATGAAGTCCGTGAAACCTACTTGGGGATTGGATCCCACAACGATACGCGCCGGCTCGGAGATGTGGCTTCAGTCGGAATCGGCTATGTCAGTGGCGCTAACGACTTCTTTTCATCTTAGGAAAAGCGAGGCGGAGGAATGGGGTATCACCAGCATTTCTTCTCGCAACAGTTCGTAACGGCCGGGTCCTTCGCCAGAGCACGGTAACCAAGACAATTGTCGCGAATATGGCTGGACAACGACGATCCGATCACTTTTGCTGCGTGTGCCCAGAGTCTCGACCTTCCATTGAGTGTTCGGCGCTATCTGGCGACTGATGCCGCGAAGCAGGCCAGTACCGCCTACAAATGCCGTACACGCGACCCTTGGTTCTCGGTGCCTGATGTTACCATCCCCGACTACTTCCTTTCATATATGGCAGGATGGCAACCCAGCCTTTTGTACGCAATGATGCTGGCTGCGCGTGCGAACTCGGTTCATGCTGTGCGTCTCAAGTCCAAGTTGGCTGCACGCTACTTGGAGCGATGGGATTCTAATGTTGTGCAATTCAGCGCCGAAATCGAGGGCCATCCTCTAGGCGGCGGCATGCCGAAACTTGAGCCACGTGAAGCGGCACAGATTATCCTGCCTGCGGACGGTCGTCAGTTCTCGCCCGTACTATTCGCAGAGGGGACTGACACGCTTAGAACGTGGAGACACCATGGCCCGTAAGGCGTCCGCTCCGAAATGCCAATGGATTCTGGAGGCGGATGCCTTCAAGGCTTTCGCGACCCACACTGGTAAGACGGAATCCGCCGGCCATATCCAGCCATTACACTGGTACGTGGCGTCCCGATTGGTGGTCGAAGGAGGATTTGATCCTGATTGGATCACCCCGCGACCACCATTCAAGATCGTATCTAAGGGTAGAGGAAGGAGCGACGTTACGTTCTCGAACATGCTCCCGGCGAGGCCATGGGAAATGAGGAGACTATCCTAGGTGGGCTCAAGACTAAGAATGTCGACGTCGTCGCAAGCATACCTGGCATTGGTCCAGTAGTAGCTGTCTCGTGCAAAGGCGTGACAAAGGCATTCCGCAATCTTACCAATCGTATGGAGGAGACAATAGGCGAGTGCACAAATTTGCACATCACCTATCCCGCAATGGTCGTTGGTTATTTTGTTGTTCTGCGTGCCAATCGGACATTGGAACATGCGTCGGAAGCTCCGGATCTCCAGGACGCTGATAATGCGGCTGCGGAGACGCCAGAATCTGCGAATGAAAATGATATTGACGAAGAGGATGAAGTCCCCGTAGCGGCCTATGGGAAAAAAGTGTCTAAGAACGACCTTGCCTTCGATGACGACGGCAGAGTGGTGGAAGGAATAGTTCGATTTCATGCAGCTTTGTCGAGATGACAGGCCGGCGTGGAATTCGTGATGAGATCAGCCGCTATGAAGCCATGACGACGGTTATGGTTGAGCCTCATGGAATAGAAGCAGGCAAGATTTATTCTGGCTTTCCGGAAAGAGTAAGCAGGCTTCATCTAGCCGGGTTCTTTTCGACTCTCTATCAACGCTATGAGGAACGCTTCGTCATTGGCGCTCCGTTGCTAAGCAAAAAAACGGCCCGTTATTTTTTGGGAGCCAACTTCTCCCGCCCTCGTGAATGCGACAGCAATTTTGGGAGCTCCACTAGACTATCAAGTGCGTTCTCTCGAATAGAAAGTCCACAACTACCAAAAGGCGAGCAGCGAACACGTGTTATGATACGAGGGCTGGTTCCCGCAGCTCTTGTACCATCGAAATTTTCTCTCGACTTCTCCCCACCTCTAAAGCCTCGCGCATAATCCACCTCACTGCCTGCCGGCGCCGGTTCATGAACCGGATGACGGGCGACGTCCTCGCGCAACAGGGGCCGACGAAGAAGGGAAATAGCAATGGACTGGACAGCGGCGATCGAGATGCAGCACGAGGCGCTGAAGCGCATCGTGGCCGCGCTCGCCGCCATGGCGGGGCTCACCGCCAATCCTCATCCCGAGGTGCGGGCCGATCCTGAGCCTGTCGAAGGCGGGCCTCGACGGACGCTGCCGCGCCATCTCCACCGCGCGATCCTTCGCCTGCTGCGCCCGGCCGAATCGGCGGCCCGGCGTCTCGCCATCGCACTGGCGCGCCGGCTGCCCGCGCCGCCGGCGGTGCGCCGCCACCCGGCCGGCCCGGCGAAATCCATCCAGTCTGGGGCGCGCGAGGCGTCGTCCATCTTCGTCCGCCACGGCGCCGGCACCGGCATCGTGCTCGAGGCCCGGCGCGCCGGTCCCGGCCCTTCTCGCCCATCTGGTTCCCGCCAGAGCGCGCGGCGCCCGCTCGCCTTCCCGCTGCTCGATCCACTGCCGCGCTGGCGTGTCCGCCCCCGCTGGCAGCCCGCCGCCGGCGTGCCGCGCATCGGCATGGCCGGCCTCGGCGAGCGCATCGCGATCCCGGCCCGGCGGCCGCCGCTGCCGGACGATCCGCTCGATGCCGGCCGCCTTGGCCGGCGGCTCGACGCGCTTTCCCGCGCGCGCTGGACGATCTGCCGGGGCTCGCCCGCCGCTTCCAGCGCTGGCAGGCGCGGCGCGACCGGGCGCTTGCCGCCGGCCCGCATCCACCGCGTCGCGCCGTTGCGCGGCGGCCGGCCGCCGGGCGGGCGTCTCGCGCGCTACGATCCGGACGCGCCGCGCCGGAAAAATATCCGCGACGTCGATGAGGTGCTGGCGCACGCCCACGCGCTGGCCCGCCACGCGCTCCGCCCCGACACGTCGTGACGCCTCCCGTGTCCGGGACTGCGAAGGAAGAAACAGCCAGGCCGGTGAAATTCCGCGGCGTGGCAACGATCCCCCATGTGTGCGAGAAAAGGAATGATGACCCGGACAGGAATACAACCGCTACGTGCGCCTCGCTGCCGCCCCGCTGTCGTGCAATGGGGCGGCGCGCATGTCTGGAAGGTCGGCGGCAAGGTTTTCGCCATCGGCGGCTGGCACGACGGAGTGGGGCTGATCGTCACCTTCTAAATGCTCGAAATGAGCTTCGATCTCCTGAAGGAGCGCCGGGCTGCCGGCCGGCGCCCTATCTTGCCTCGCGCGGCATGAGCTGATCCAGCGCATGGCGAGGCCTTGGACGATGCGGCGCTGAAGGACTATCTCGCCGAAAGCCACCGGCTCGTGGCGGCCAGGCTGCCGCGGCGCGTCGGGCTGGAGATCAGCTCCGTGAAGCCTGATCCGGCGCCGGAGGCCGCCACGCCCACGCCATTTCATGCCCCGTTCATGTTGCAACCAATAAACCGGGATCGACGTTGTTTCCATCGCGGTCTCATGGCCGTAGGGGAGTGGCGCCCGCCGGCGTATGCGGCGGATGATGGACGGAGAGGGGTGAGAACGTTGCACAGGATAATCGTGCTTTCGGCGTTCGCCGCCGCCCTTTCGGGCTTCGGCGCGCAGGCGCGGTCGCGCTCGACGGGCGAGGGCGCGCGCCCGCCCGGTTCATCCGGCCGCCGAAGGCATCGGCTTGCCCAGTATGGCGACGTCGAAATCTGCTACTTGACGAGTTCAAGCAGCGCGTCGTCGTCGACGCCTATACGGGCAGGTGATTTCCGTCGAGCGGCCGCGCCGCCGAACGGCGCCCTGGCGAGGCGATGCGCGAACGCCGCGACGCCATGCAGCCAGGAGCGCTGCCTCGACGATCCCGAGGACATGGAGCGCCTGCGCCGCGAGAAGCTGAGGGATGCAGGCAGCCATTCCCGCGCCGCCGGTCGACGACTACGAAGACTATTCGCGCCGCCGGGCTGCCCGACGGCGTGGAGGAATATCCGGACGCGCCGCGCCGCGCGACTTCCCGCGGCGAGCCGGACATCATCGCGCGCGAGCCGGCGCCTGGCCCGATCAGGCGCCGGCCGCTCGACAGTCCCGGCGTCGAACAGGACGCGCCTGATATCGCCGGGCGCCGGCCCCCGCTACGCCGCGCATCGTCGAGAGCGCCATCGATCTTCGCTGAAGCTCGGCGCGCGCGGAGGTCGCGGCGCTGCAAGGTCCTGCTCGACCGCGCGGCGCGTCTCCCGGCGTCATCGACGGGCGCTTCGGCTCCAATGTCGACAAGGCGCTCGCCGCCTATCGCGAGCTGACCGGCGACAATCTGAAGTCGACCGCCGCGAAGGCATCAGGAAGCGCGCTGGCCGGCCAGCGGCGGCGATGCCTTCGCCGACTACCAGCTCACGCCGGCGGATGCGGCCGGTCCCTTCGTCGCCTCCGGTGCCGGAGGATTATGGCGAGAAGGCCAAGCTCGAACGCCTGCGCTACACCTCGGTGACCGAGATGCTGGCCGAGCGCTTCCACATGGACGAGGCCTATCTCAAGGCGCTCAATCCGGGGCCAATTTCAGCCGCCCGTCGGCACCATCATCAGGGTCGCCAATTTCGGCCAGCTCGTCTCGACGCCGGTCGCGCGCATCGTCGCCGACAAGGGCAAGAAGCAGGTCCGCGCCTATGATGCCGGCGGCAAGCTGGTCGCCGCCTATCCGGCCACGATCGGCTCGTCCGACACGCCGTCGCCGACCGGCAGCCACTCGGTCTCCGCGTCGCGCTCGACCCCGAACTACACCTACAACCCGAAGATCAACTTCAAGCAGGGCGACAACTCCGAGGTCCTGACCATTCCGCCCGGGCCGAACGGGCCCGTCGGCTCGGTCTGGATCGCGCTCGACAAGCCGACCTACGGCATCCACGGCACGCCGGAGCCGTCGAAGATCGGCAAGACCGAGAGCCATGGCTGCGTGCGCCTCACCAACTGGGATGCGCGCGGGAACTGGCCAAGCTGGTGACGTCCGGGGTGGTGGTCGAGTTCGTCGAATAGCATCGGCGCTGGCCGCCTATCATCCCCGCCGTGGCGCGTTGCCCGGCGCGGGATTCCGCTTATTCCTGCGGCATGCGATCGCCCGCTGAAATCGACCGGAGCGCCGCGCCGCAGGCCGGCGGCGCTTCCAACGACACGTTCTGCCCGCCGGCGCAGCGGCGCTTCGTGCTCGTCGCGGCGATCCTCGCTTCGGCGCTCGGCTTCATCGACGGCTCGGTCGTGCTCGATCGCCATTCCCGCGATACGCAGCGACATCGGCGCGAGTTTCGCTGACGCGCAGTGGATCTCCAACGCCTATGGTGACGCTCTCCGCACTGATTCTCGCCGGCGGGGCTGCCGGCGATCAACTCGGCCTGCGCCGGACCTTCGTCGCCGGCATCGCGCTTTTCGTCATCACCTCGCTTGCCTGTGCGCTGGCGCCCGGGCCCGGCTCGTTGATCGCCGCGCGGGCCATGCAGGGCGTCGGCGCCGCCATCATGGTGCCGGGCAGCCTGGCCGATCATCGCAAAGGCCTATCCGAAGAAGGAGCGCGGTGGAGCGATCGGCATCTGGGCGGCTTCGTCGGCGCTCACCACCGCACTTGGACCTGTCATCGGCGGGCTGGCGCTCTCGACCTTCGGCGCAGGCGTCTGGCGGCTGATCTTCGCCATCAACCTGCCGCTCGGCGCGCTGGCTATCTACCTCCTGCTGTTCAAGGTCCCGGCGGACAGGCCGGCCGCGAAGCACGACCTCGATCTCGGCGGCGCGGCCATCGCGACCGCAGGTCTCGGCGCGCTGGCCTATGGCCTCACCGCGTTGTCGGACGAGGCCAGACCGGCCGCGCTGCCGTTGGGTTTCGCCGTGACGGGCATCCTCGTCTTTGCCGGCTTTCTGTTCTGGGAGCGTCGGCAACGCGAGCCGATGGTCGACCTCTCGCTGTTCCGTTCCGCTAGCGCTTTCTCCGGCGCCAACGCGGCGACCTTCTTCCTCTATTTCGCGCTCGCCGGAATCCTCTTCTACCTGCCGATGCTGCTGATCGCGGCCTGGGGCCACAGCGAAGCCGAGGCCGGCCTCATCTTCGTGCCGCTGTCGCTGGCGATGGCGGTGATGTCGGGACCGATCGGCAAGCTCTCCGACCGGATCAGGGCGCGGGGGCCGATCGCGGCGGGATGCGTCGTCGTCGCCGTCGCGTTCGCCGCGCGCTTGCCCTGATGCGGTGGGCTGCGGCTTCCGCGAGTTCTGGCTGGCGGTGTTTCCGCGATGGTGCTGATGGGGATCGGCATGGGCCTTGGTCGTGTCGCCGCTCTCGACGGCGGTGATGACGTCGGTGGCGGACGAGGAGACGGGCGCCGCCTCGGGAATCAACAACGCCGTCTCGCGCATCGCCGGACTGATCGCCGTCGCGTCGATGGGGGCGTCGCCGCTTCGTCTACGCCGCCGCGATGGGCGAGGCTTCCGGCGCGCCGGGCTTCGGCGGCGAACCGGCGAACCTTCCCGCCGATGTCGATGCCGTCAGGCTCGCCGCCAGTGACGCGGCCTTCGCCAGCGGTCGCCTGGGTGACGGCGGCGCTGTCGGCGCTTTCGGCCATCCCGGCGTCGCTGACCATCCCGGGACATGCGCGGCCGGCGAATCAGAATCAGCCTGACGCTCCTGCGCCCGGGGAGGCTGGGGTTCCTGCGCGCGGCTTCGGCGGAAAACGGCCCACCGCCATGAACGGCTCTACCCGCCGAGCTTGGCGTTGGCGCTGGCCACCTTCAGGGCGTCGCTGTCCTCTTCCTTGAGCAGTTCGTCGATGCGGGCGCGCTCGCGGTTGAAGGCCTCGAGTTCCTTGCCCTTCAGCACCTTGCCGACCGGCAGGCGCACGCGCATCGGGTCGACCTTGGTGTTGTTGACGATCAGCTCGTAGTGCAGATGCGCGCCGGTCGAGAGGCCGGTCGCGCCGACATAGCCGATCACCTGGCCCTGGCGCACGCGCACGCCCGGCTTGATGCCTTCGCCGATGCGGCTCTGGTGGTTGTAGGAGGTCTCGTAGCCGTTGGCGTGCTTGATGATCGTCTGCTTGCCGTAGCCGCCGGCCCAGCCCGCCTTCTCGACGACGCCGTTGCCGGCCGCC